>CAZXDQ010000001.1:0-4578 GCA_964639405.1 uncultured Syntrophomonadaceae bacterium
GTGGCCTCGGTAATACGCTTGGCAGCCCTACCGGTAGGAGCGGCCAAAGCTACCTGTTGTCCTCTTCTTTTAAACAGAGAGATTAAAGCTCGGATGGTGGTGGTTTTTCCAGTTCCGGGTCCTCCCGTTATCAACAGCACTCCTTCCTGTAAAGCCTGCTGCAGGGCTTCTTTCTGCTCCAGAGAAAGACTTCCCTGTTCTTCCATTGTTTCTCTGAGAAGCTGGTCTTCCCCTTCCTGATCCAGCACCTGCTGGCGTCTCATCAGCTGTTGCAGACGTTGGGCCGCTCCCCGTTCAGCATAGTAGAAAGGAGCCCGGTAAACCACCTCTTCCCCTTGAATCTCCTCTTTAAAAACTTCCCGTTGCCTTTCTAAACAAGCTAATTGCCCTTTTAACTGTTCTTGTCTGACCTCAATGTTTTCTTCCCCCTCTTCTCCCTCAGAAAAAAGCAAATCCAATACTTTTTGCTTCAATTCTTTTTCCGGAAGATATACATGCCCTTCATCGGCAGCGCTCTCCAAAGTATGATTGATGGCTGCCCTAACCCGCTGATTAGAATCAAGGGGCATACCCAGCTGCCGGGCTATTTTGTCAGCAGTCTTAAATCCAATGCCATAAACTTCCTCTGCCAACTGGTAGGGGTCTTCCTGGAGCTTATCCACCGCCTGGTTCCCGTAATGCTTGTAGAGGCGGAGGGCCATGGAAGGGCTAACTCCGTATTCCTGGAGATACATCATTAAATTTTTAACTTCTTTGTGCTCCTGGTAGCTCTGAATCAAACCCCGGACCTTTTTTTCTCCGATCCCTTCCACTTCCGTAAGGCGGTGGGGCTCCTCTTCGATGATATCCAGCACTCTACTTCCAAAATGTTGAAATAAACGCTCCGCCATTACTGGACCTATCCCCTTCAACAAGCCTGAAGAAAGGAATTTTTTCAACCCTTCCGGGGTGGTAGGAACCGTCCGCTCCCACTTCTTTACTTCCACTTGCTTTCCATAGCGGGGATGGGTTTTCCATTCCCCTTCTATACGCAAACTTTCCCCCTCGCCCAGAGGGGGAAAGTTGCCTACTATGGTAACCATGCCTTGAGAAGAGCGCAGCTTCCCTACCAGATACATATTTTCCTCGTTGTAAAAGGTGATTCGCTCCAAGACTCCTTCTATAGTTACCAAAGTCCCCTATCATCCTCTCCCGAAAACTTATACTGTCTATTTTCGCTTTTTTCCGTAAAAATCCTTTCCGGAAGAGGGATCTTCTCCTATGGTACCATTCATCGCCTGCTGTCTTAATTCACACCATCACCTGCGGGCAAGGAATAAAATCCTGAGGTTGGTTTCATCCAGCTTTTCCAGACTCGTTTTATACCCCCGCTAACTCGGTAAGAGCCTCTTTCTTATCCAATCTCTCCCAGGGAAGATCCAAATCCGGACGCCCAAAGTGTCCATAAGCGGCCACCTGCTGGTAAATTGGCTGGCGCAGCTCCAATTTATCTATAATAGCCGCTGGACGCAGATCAAAAACTTCATTAACCAGCTGTTCAATGCGTTCGTCAGAAATTTTGCCGGTGCCAAAAGTTTCTACAGCCAGAGAAACTGGACGGGCCACTCCAATGGCGTAGGCCACCTGAACTTCGCACTTATCCGCTAACCCTGCAGCAACTACATTCTTAGCCACATGCCGAGCGGCGTAAGTAGCCGAACGGTCCACTTTAGTGGGATCCTTCCCGGAGAAACAGCCGCCGCCATGCTTAGCGTATCCTCCGTAAGTATCCACAATGATTTTTCTGCCGGTAAGTCCGGCGTCTCCCAGGGGACCTCCCACCACAAAACGCCCGGTAGGATTCACAAAAAAGTTAGTTTCTTTGGTAAGAAACTCCGGAGGAACCACTTCTTTTACCACCACTTCATGGAGATCTTCCCTAATTTGGTCTAAAGTGACATCCTCCTTGTGTTGCGCAGAAACTACCACTGTATTCAAGCGTTGGGGTTTACCGTTCCGGTATTCCACTGTCACCTGACTCTTTCCGTCAGGACGCAGATAGGGGAGGATCTCATTCCGCCTAACATAAGCCAATCTACGAGAAATGCGGTGGGCTAAACCAATCGGCAAAGGCATGTACTCTTCAGTTTCGTTGCAGGCAAAACCAAACATCATGCCCTGATCTCCTGCTCCCGTTTGATTGTAATGGTCTTCTTTTTCGGAATCTGTTTTAAACTCATAAGCTTCATCTACACCCATAGCAATGTCGGAAGATTGCTCGTCAATAGAGCTGATAACCGCACAGGTGTCTCCATCAAAGCCAAACTTGGCCCTGGTGTAACCAATATCCTTTACGGTGTCCCGGACTACCCGGGGGAAATCCACGTAGCAATCGGTGGTGATCTCACCGCATATCATTACCAAGCCGGTGGTAACCATGGTTTCTGCAGCCACCCTTCCTCCTGGGTCTTGCTCCAAGATAGAGTCCAAAATGGCATCAGAAATTTGATCCGCCAATTTGTCCGGGTGTCCTTCTGTTACTGATTCAGAAGTGAACAGATAAGATTCTTTGCTCATTACACTTTCCCTCCTAAGCTATTTTGAAAATAAAAAACCTCTTTACTGCTGGAAAGAGGCTTTCGGAAGTAATACTTATCTTCCAGGATAGCTACGCCTCCTGCGGGAATTAGCACCGGGGCTTAAATAAAAGCCTGGTTGCTGGGAGTCATCGGGCCCGTCCCTTCTCCACTCTTGATAAGCCATATTCAATTTACCTTGCCTATAGTAACTTATTTAATGTCTGGTGTCAATTTATCCCTGCGCTTCTGAATCCGCTACAGCAAACATCAGCTCTCCTGAGGCCACTACTTTACCTTCTACCTTTATTTCTCCCTCTCCTTTGCCCATTGAACCGCGGATCTGCGTCATTTTCACTTCCATGATCAACTGATCCCCTGGACGTACCGCCTCTTTAAAACGAAATTTATTGATGCCGGCAAACAATACCAGCTTGCCCTGGTTTTCCTCAGAGGAAAGGACAGCGGCACCCCCTACCTGGGCTAACGCTTCTACCATAAGGACCCCCGGCATCAATGGTTCACCGGGAAAGTGCCCCTGAAAAAAAGGTTCGTTAATAGTAACATTTTTCAACCCCACCGCCCTTTCTCCCGGCTCCAGTTCCAGAATACGGTCCACCAGGAGAAAAGGGTAGCGGTGGGGCATCACTTCCATAATTTTTTTAACTTCCATCTTCATTTTATCTTTTCTGCCCCCGTTTTGTTCATTTTGATCTTCCTGCTCCGAAGAAGCCATCAACGCAGTCATCCCATTTTCCTATAAATTAGGCAGTTCAGTTAAAGATTCAAGGACTGGACCAATTTTTCCACCGCCACCGAAGCCGGAGAATCGGAAGGGAGGCCAGTCAGAGGTTTATCCTGAACGTCGTACTCAGCCACCTGTTCATCATAAGGTATATTCCCCAGCAGTTCGATCCCGGTTTTTTCTATTTCTTCCCGGAGGGTGTCCTCGTCGTTTTCCCTCCCCCGGGTAATAACCAGGTACATCTGGTCTACTTCAATGCCCACGGTTTCAACTATTTCTTTTATGCGCCCTGCCGAACGCACCCCCCGGGCGGTAGCATCGCTGGTAACCAACAGGTAATCCATGGCAGGTAATATCTTCCGGCTCAAGTGCTCCATCCCCGCTTCGTTGTCTACCACCAGATAACTGTAGTTACCGCTGAGTTTGTCCATATACTTTCTCATCAAGTCCATAGGGAAACAGTAACACCCGGGGCCTTGAGGATTACCCATCACCAAAAGATCCAGCTGGTCAGTTTCCACTATAGCCTGGCTGATGCGGTATTCCACAAACACGTCCTTGGTCATTCCAGTAGGAACCGCTTGGGGATCCTTGACCGAAGTCAGGATTTCGGTCACCGTCTCCTCTATTTCCAAGCCCAAAGCTTCATTAAAATTGGCATTAGGATCGGCATCTACCGCCAGAATAGGCTGTTTCTTTTTATGGTTCACCAGATAACGTGCCAGCAGGGAGCCCAGAGTAGTCTTTCCCGTGCCCCCTTTGCCAGCCATAGCAATTTTTACCGTCATACTTTTTCAACTCTCCTTTCTTTGCTCTTGGAATCTTTTTTATACCATACTCCACAAAAATATCTTTTCCAGGTCATACAAACTGCGACAGGGCAGCATAGTGGCGGTTTCTCGAAACTCCCGGACCGAGCGGTGTTCTTCCCAATCCTCCAAGGGCAAGGGGTTCAACCAGAGCACTTCCTTGACTTTGGAATTTATTCCTTCCAGGGCCCTGACTGAGCGGTCCAGGGAAGTGGTCTTGGTATCACTTACCACCACCACTACTGTGCGGGGGGTGAGTACCGAAGAGTGTTCAGAAGCCATTTTTTCCAGGGCATAATACAGGCGGGTGCCTTTACCCCATTTAGCACTCTTGTCGCCAATCTCTCCCATTACTTCTTCAAAAGAAAGGCCTTTTTTGAAGTAAGGAGTCACCCGAGAGACCCCTTCCGCAAAAACAAAGCATTCTACTTCTTTGATGGCCCAGGTGAGACCGTAAAGAAAAGTCATT
>CAZXDQ010000001.1:4588-21132 GCA_964639405.1 uncultured Syntrophomonadaceae bacterium
TACCAATCCACTGTAACGATCCATGGAGCCGGAAACATCGCCGATCACCAGTAGCCGGGGCTTTCTCCGGCGGTGATGACCGTAGCGAAGCTTAACCAGATATCCCCCGTAATTGACGCTCTCTCGCATAGTCCGGCGTAGGTCTAATTTCTTTACCTTTTTGCTCTGCCGGTAACGGCGGGAAATACTCTTGGCCAGGCGGAGGGACATTTTGCGAGCTAATTCTACTGCCCGGGGGATCTCTTCCGGAGGTAAATCTTTAAAATCAATATGAGCCAGGGAACCACTCGAACCAGCTCCTTCTCCGCCTTCGGCAGAAGAAAGCACCCAATCCCAGGCGGGATCCCCGGTAATCTCCTGGGGTGGCTGAGGATAACGGGAAGCCTGACGCTTCCAATAACGCAGAGAGCTCTTTACCAAGTTTTCCATTACCGGCTTAAAAGACGAATCCACTTTTTTCCCCTGTTCCGTCTCTTTAACAAAATCCTTAAGCTTTTGTTGGTCTCCCGAGGAAAGGGAAGCGTAAACCGCTTTTTCTTCTTCCGTAAGCTCTAACTCTTCCCCCTGGAAGGTAAGCTCCCTTTCCGCCTGCTCCTGCTGTTCTTGGTACCACTGCTCCTGTTTCTGTCCCCATTCTAGCTTCTCTTCTCTTTCCTTCTGGGCAATAAAATAGCTACGAAAGGTTCGGTCGAATATTTCCTTTTCGGCGGGCTTTTTTATCAGAGTTCCCTGCAAAGCTATTTTAAAAGCCTTTTCATCGCCGGGATCAACCAACTGCAAAGCCTGGAGGGCATCCTCCAACTCCGCCGTTCCCGCCTTTATTCCCTGATTCCGCAGGAGTTGGACAAAGTAAGTCAAATGTTCTTCCAGCCGATTCCGGACAGAATTCTTAGAGTTCGATAAGGTTGGTTCTCTTTGTTGTTCCCCCATAACTCATTGCTCCTTAGCTGTATTTCCATCAATTTACCAGCGCAGTTTATCAGCGCTTCCAACTGCCTATTTAACTTGCTGCAACAGTTCTTCAGCACCGATCTCCTCCTTAAAGGTGCGCTGATCGTGCTTGGATTTTAGCACCAGGTTGAGAGTGTTTTCTACCAGGGTGGGGGAAAGGCGGTCCCGATCCAGCTCTACCAGGGCACTAACCCAGTCCAGGGTTTCCGCTATGGAGGGTTTCTTCTGGATCCTCCCGTCTTCCCTGAGGTAATGTGCTACCTGGGCAATGCTACTGCTCAACTTTTCCCCGGTGTGAGGATATCGATGATTGATGATGGCGATCTCCCGCTCTACCGTGGGAAAATCCAGATACAGATATATGCAGCGGCGTCTTAGAGCATCGGAAAGCTCCCTTTCGCTGTTACTGGTAAGGACCACTACAGGGATATTGAGCGCTTCTATAGTTCCCAGTTCGGGTATAGAAACCTGGTAATCAGAAAGCACTTCAAACAGGAAGGCCTCAAACTCGTGATCGCACTTGTCCACTTCGTCAATTAGCAGCACTTCCTTCCGGTTAGAGCGGATGGCTTTGAGCAAAGGCCTTTCCAGAAGATAATCCTCGGTAAAAAGATCCCTTTCCCTCAGTTCTTCTCCCTGAAGTTCCCGGCTCAACTGGATACGGAGCAGTTGTTTTTGGTAATTCCATTCATAAAGAGCTTTGTTTTCATCCAAACCTTCGTAGCACTGTAGGCGGATGAGCCCAGTATTCAAAGCCCGGGACAGGGCCTTTCCCATCTCAGTTTTCCCCACTCCGGGCGCTCCTTCAATCAACAGGGGCTTCCCCAACTTCAGGGATAGAAATACGGTAAGCACCGTTTCCTCATCGCAAAGGTAACCGGCTTTCCTCAATCCTTCTTTCAATTCGTTAATATTGGCTGGTAACAATCGAACCTCTCCTTTATAGAAACCCTGTTTTCGTTGCAGACAGCTTCTTCGCTCCAGCTAATCTTCTTCTTGGGGTTTCCATTAAACTAAACCCTTTACTTTTCCAGATGCACCCTTTACCGGGTCCAGGTACCCCGTCCCTCTGGTCCCTCCGATTTAAAGGGGTTATTATGAACTAAGGGGTACGTTGTTAATATGATACTACAAATAAAGTTTGCCTTCAAACTGGATAACTTTCCATGCAGCTGATAAAATAAACCTATAAAAGTTGCTGCAGAGGAGGTAATGTTTTGAGCCATGCCCTGAAATACGGAGAACTGGTCCTGTTAATGGAAACCCAAAAAAAAAGACGCACTTATACCGTAGCTTTAAAAGAAAACTCCCAGCTTCACACTCACCAGGGGAGCCTTAATCACGATGACTTAGTGGGGCTTTCGGAAGGTTCCCGAGTAAGCACTAACACAGGCACCGTTTTTTTAGTTTTTCGTCCCCGAGTAGCCGACCGCATGATGAAAGTGCGGCGGAAAACCCAAATCATTTACCCTAAAGACGCCGGTTGGCTGCTCATGGCCCTGGATTTGTTCCCAGGAGCCCATGTGATTGAAATGGGAATCGGCTCAGGAGCCTTCACCATATTGCTGGCACAAACAGTGGGAGAAAAAGGAAAAATCTATTCTTTTGACCGGAGGGAAGAATTTATCGAAAACGCCCTTTTTAACCTTTCTCGTTCCGGATATGCCGAAAGGGTAACTACTGGTGTCCTGGAAGCAGGAGAGTCTTTTCCCGTAGAAAATGCCGATGGGGTTTTTTTAGATCTGCCCAATCCCTGGGTGGCAATACCCCCCGCTTACCAGGCCCTGGCTCCGGGAAGACCTCTGTCCCTGCTGGTGCCCAACGCCGAACAACTTAAAACAGCAGTGGACAGCTTGCACCAAAACTGCTTCGGCTCCATCGAAGCTTTAGAATTAATGGAAAGGAGAATGCTGGTGCGACAGAAAGAAGGGGTAAGACCCCAGGAGAGGATGATAGGCTTTACCGGTTATTTGGTTTCCGCCCGCAAACTAGAGAACAACCGGCAGAAAACCGCGGAAGAAGGCTCGGAAAATAGCTACAGCGCAGGCGCACCAGAAATAACCTCGGAAGGGGTAAAACCTCCGTGGACAGAAACCTCCTAGCCACCCTTCCCTACAGAGGATTTAGAAAATTCGGAAGATCCAGCCGAGTCTTGACTTCTATCTATTAGACCCTCGGTTGCCATCGGGGAGGCAACCCTTTGCCCGGTAGTATAAAGAATTATCCCCAGGAAGATACTCGCTAAGAAAAACTTGTGAAAAAGGTGGTAAAACTTATGGAAAAAAAGGCAGAATTAATAAAAAAGGCGGAACAGTTGGCTTTTGAATATGAACAAAACTACGGCGGCTGCGCCCAATGCACCCTGGCTGCTATAAAAGATACCCTGGGAAAAGTAAATTCGGAAGTAATCAAGTCCGCCACGGGGTTGGCCGGGGGAGTAGGTTTTCTGGGCTCCACCTGCGGAGCCCTAACCGGAGGAGTGCTGGCCTTGAGCTTGTGGAAGGGCAGGGAATACGGAAACCTGGATGATCCGGAAAAAGTCCGCCTTTATTCCTGCATCCTGGCCCGAAGGTTGGGGGAAAAATTTATCCAGGAATACGGCAGTGTCCTCTGTAAAGATATTCAGTATCAGCTGTTGGGAAGATCCTATGATCTTTCCGACGAAAAGGAAATGCAAGATTTTATCCAGGATGGAGGACGCACGGACAAATGTCCTTCGGTCTGCAGCAAATCCGCTGGTTGGGTGGTGGAAATCCTGGCAGAAGAATCCCTGGAATAAACTAACTTCCCCCTTTTGAAATCTGCCCCGGAACAGTAATTGCTAATAACCCTACCATCTTTTCTACTCCAAGAAATGTACTATAGCAGCATAATAAACAACCGGAGTAGCATAATAAACAACCGGTCATTTTAAAGATTAGCCAAGGCAAAACATATAAGGAAAACGGCAGGATTCAAGCTGGTAGCAAAATAATTGCTAAGAGGAGCACCCCCATGAGGTTTATCGGTTCCAAAGAAAGGCTGTTGGATTTTATCTATACTGTAGCTCTTCACCAGGGTATCAAGCAGGGGGTAGTTTTTGATATATTCAGCGGCACCGGTGTAGTGGGGAGTTATTTTAAAAAGAAAGGTTTTTCGGTAATCTCCAACGACCACCTGTTCTTTTCTTATATCCTGCAGTACGTGTATATTCAAATGAATGACTACCCTGAATTTAACCACTTTCCGGTTTCCGGGAAAACCAATTTGGAAAGATGCAGCCGGGTGATTTCCTACCTTAACTCCCTGGAAGGAGAAAAGGACTTTGTGTACTACCACTACAGTCCGGGGGGAACAGCAGGGAGAATGTACTTCACGGAAGAGAATGCCCAAAAAATTGATGCAGTACGGAACACTATAGAAGAGTGGAAAGGCAATGGAATAATTAAACAAAGCGAGTACTATTTCCTGGTCTGTTCCCTGGTAGAAGCCGTTCCTTTCGTCAGCAATATTGCAGGGGTCTATGGAGCCTACTTAAAACGGTGGGACCGCAGGGCTTTTAAAGATTTGGAGCTGAACCTCCCAAAAGTGACTGTTTCCGACCGTTCTTGCGTAAGCTACCACCAGGACGCCAACCACCTGATCCAGGACATTCCCTGCAATTTGCTCTATATTGACCCTCCTTACAATGATCGGCAGTACATTACTAATTATCATGTACTGGAAACCATAGCAAAATGGGATCGCCCGCCAGTTTACGGAAGAACGGGGTTAAGACCTTACCATGGGCAAAAATCCGATTATTGTTACCAGGGCAAGGCGCAAAAAGCCCTGCAGGATTTAGTGCTTTCGGCAAGAACTAATCATATAATTATGAGTTATAACTCAGAGGGAGTAATGCCCGCCAAAGACATCTCCAATCTTCTCTCTCTAAGGGGGAAGGTACAGACTTACCAGCAGGATTACCGCAGGTACAGAAGCGATGTTGATTCTGGAAAACGGAACTATAAAGTTAAAAATGACCTGGTTAAAGAGCTTCTATTCTACTGTAAAGTGGAGAGTGGTAGCTGATGGAAAAGAAGCAAGTTGAATTGCTGCTGGAAAAGTATTATCAGAATATTCCGGAGAGGTTTAGGAAAAATGAAGAAAACCTGATCCCCCATCAAAACTACGGGCTCTTTCTCCAAGAAACAGAACATCTGGGTGCCTTTGACGTTAGAAATAAATTGAACGATATGGGCGGGAAAGAATGGCTGCACTTTTTGAACAGCGTGGAAGTTACCTCTTACCCCGTTAACGGCAAGAACAGCTATTGTCACCGCTTGAGGAAGCGCCATCCTTCTCCCAAGCCACCTCAGCTTATGGAAAAACTAATAAGGTTCTTCACCAAAGAAAACCAGTGGATCCTTGATCCTTTCGCGGGGGTAGGCGGCACCCTGTTGGGAGCCTCCTTGAGCAATAGGAATGCCGTAGGTATAGATTTGTCCGAGGAATACCGGGAAATATACCAGCAGGTGACCAGGGAAGAAGGCTTGGCAGAACAAACTTTCCTGATAGGAAACTCGAAGCGCCTGGATCAGTATATAAAAGATTCTACCTTCGACTTTATAGTTACTGATCCCCCTTACAGCAGTATGCTTTCCCAAAAGAAAACCGGGGAGCAAAAGAAAAAGAAACAGGAAGATTCCCCTACGCCTTTTACTGATTCTCAAGAGGATCTGGGAAACATGGAAAAAGAAGATTTTCTGTCAGAGCTAAAGTATATCATTGCTCTTTCCGTAGAACGCCTCCAGGAGCGAGGATACCTGGTGGTCTTTGTCAAGGATCTTCAGCCCGCAGGCAAGGAATTGAACATGCTTCATTACGAGGTGGCCGCCAAGCTAAACCAAATCCCCCCCCTCTACTATAAAGGAATGAAGATATGGTACGATCAAACTATAAACCTCTACCCATTTGGCTACCCTTATGCTTATAGAATGAACCAGCTCCACCAGTACATTTTGATTTTCAGGAAAGAATGAGATAAGGGGAATAATGGGGATACTGTTTGTCCCCAGGGCTATATACTTGGAGATAACCCGCTGCAGTTGATTCTGATGAAACGTGGAGCTGACTGGAGAGCATTTTATTGTGCTGGAGAGGAGGATGGCATTGCCTCGAAGAAAGACCCCGCCGTTTAAAGTATCTTTAGAATTAGAGGGAGAAAAACGAATATCGGGCAATAACCTTTTTGAATTGTTAGAGCAAATCAATAAACACGGTTCTATCAGCCAAGCTGCTGCTGAACTGAATTTTTCCTACCGTTACGCCTGGGGGTTAATCAAGGAAGCGGAACACACCCTGTCTTCTAAGCTGGTAATCAAGCAGGCAGGCGGAGCTGCAGGAGGTGGCAGCTCTTTAACCCAGGAAGGCAGCAACCTGCTCCAGCAGTACCAGGCTTTTAAAGAAGAGGTAAACGGACAGCTGCACCGCTTTATCAGTAAAAAAGAATCAGCGGCAGAAAGCCCTATGGCTAATGGAACTCCTAAACAAGTTTCAAGCATGCGTCATCTACTGTTGGCCAGCACCATGGAACCAGTGGAAACAGGTCTTTTAGATTTGCTGGAAGAGGCTTTTTATCAGTCCAGCGGCATCCTGGTAAGGCATATAGCAGTGGGAAGCGGAAGGGCGCTGGAGATTGCCAGGGAAGGCCGAGTGGATATGGTTTTAACCCATGCCCCCGAACTGGAAGAACGATTTATCGCCGAAGGTTGGGGGAAAAAACGCCTCCCTCTGATGTCTAATAACTTCGTAATAGTTGGTCCCAGGGAATTGTCCTCCCAGCTCGAACTAGAAACCAACCTGTTAGAGATATTTAAACAGATAGCCCGCTGCAATTACCCCTTTATCAGCCGGGGGGATGAATCCGGCACCTACCTGCGGGAACAACGAATCTGGAAGGCAGCAAATATTGAACCTGCTCTGCCCTGGTATCAAACTACTTCGGGAGTGGCAGGCAATTTAGGTATTATAAACCTGGCCAGGGAAAAAAGAGCCTTTGCTTTAGTAGATAGAGCCAGTTACCTGTTGTCACAGGTTGAAGGCGATTTGACCCTGGTGGCTGACCAGGAAACCGGAGAAAGAACCAAGAATCAGGAATTGCTTCAAAATGTGTTTTCTTTAATTCCCGTAGCTCCTGAAAAAGCATTCAAAACCGCCCCCTCCCAAGAAAATAAGGAGCTAGAGGAGTCCTCTTCCCTCTTCATCCAATGGCTGCAAGGAGAAGGCAAAAACATAATAACCAGCTTTGGCAAGAAGAAATTTGGGAGTCCGCTGTTTTATCCGGTGTAAAAGATGGAAGGTACAAAACCTCCACCCCGCCATTAGCAACCTGACCATCATCGCTTTTAACGGCCTGAGTAGCAGCTCTCTCTTTTAGGCATGAGATCCTCTCCCTTTCTCATTAGGTGACATTTTCACAGAACACTTTCAGGGTGACCATATCAAAGAACGATCACACTACTGGAATTGACCCCTTGACTAAAGGAGAAGGATACGATAGTATAATTTTAAATTCGATATGGTGATGTCTTCATAACGGTTTAATTAACTTTAAGCAGGATTGGCTAGCCAGCACGTCCGCTTTATTCAGTTGCCAATTTACTGGAAGCAAGAAACTGGAGACCTTCCGGCAGGAGAGATGCCCGATGGAAGAAGGCTTGGCCGAATCGCTGAGGCTGTTATTTGAATTAGATCCGTACGTTTATAACATTATAGGTGTTTCCCTGCGGGTCACCGCCATGGCACTTTTTTTTAGCACCCTTATCGGTATCCCTTTAGGCACCATTTTGGGGTTGACCAATTTTCGGGGGAAGCCGTTAATTACCGCGCTGTTATATACGGGTATGGGGTTTCCCCCGGTAGTTATAGGCTTGTTTGTGTTTATCATATTTTCTTCGGTGGGACCTATGGGGTATCTAGGGTGGTTGTATGAAATTGAGGCCATTGTGACTGCCCAAACCATCATTGCTTTCCCTTTGATTGCTGGTTTTACCATGGCAGCCGTAATGCAGGTGGATCGCAACCTGATGAAACAGCTGCAGGCTTTGGGAGCAACTAAATTCCAGGCAGCATGGTCCGCCATCAAAGAGGCCCGAGTTGGGGTAATAGTAGCGATAATTGCAGGATTCGGTGGTATTATTTCCGAAGTGGGAGCAGTAATGATGGTAGGAGGTAACATTGAAGGTAAGACCAGGGTCCTCACCACCGCTATAGTCCTGGAAACCAGAAAGGGCAATTTCGGGGTGGCCCTCGCTTTTGGTATCATCTTGCTGATTATCGCCTTTCTGGCCAACCTGTCCATGATCTACTTACAAAAAAAGCATTTATTTGAGCAGAATTAACGGGGTAACTATTCAATCTATAGTGGGTGTGGCTGCCGTCTCCTTCCACTCCGTTCGTTAAGCAAAAGCCAGGCTCAGTTCAGTGTTTTGGCGGGCTTTCCTCGACACTCGCCGTCCATGTCTCAGGTCTCGGTGGCCACATCCAGGTAAGCTGGCCACCTCCTCAGCATGCCTTCGTCCAGTTTTGCTAAAACTCACTGCGAAGGTCACTCGACGGCAGACCCACCCACACCAGGTCCTAGTTTGGTTGGCTCAGTGGTTGACTCAGTGGTTGACTCTTTAGAGACTTAAGGAGACAGGTTTTAACAATGCATGAAAAAATCTACCAGATAAAAAGTTTACGCAAAACTTACCCCGGTTTCTCTTTAACAATTGACCGGTTGAATATATATCAAGGGGAAATATTTTGCCTGCTGGGTCCCAGCGGCGCGGGCAAAACCACCTTGCTGCGCCTGTTAAATTTTCTGGAGGAACCCGAGGAAGGAAAGGTATTTTACCGAGGAGAACCATTTTCCTCTGGTAATTACCAGCCTCCCCTGGAGCTTATGCGGGAGATAACTACCGTATTCCAAAAACCTGCCCTGTTGAAGGGTAACGTGTGGAGCAACATCATTTATCCCTTAAAAATCCGCAGGCAGAAGGTCCACCAGAACGGTATTTTAGAACTGGTAGAGGAGTTGGGAATAAAGCATCTACTCCAACAGAAAAGCTCCACCCTCTCCGGAGGTGAAGCTCAAAGGGTAGCCCTGGCCCGGGCTCTGGTATTTAAACCCAAAGTCTTACTGCTGGACGAACCAACTGCCAATCTAGACCCCAGCAATATAAAAATAATCGAAGAAATGGTAACCAAATACACCCGCCAGGAAAAGCCTACCGTGATTTGGATCACCCACAACCACTTCCAAGCCAAAAGAGTAGGCCACCGCATCTGCCTGATGGAAGACGGCGGCATTATTGAAATTAACGATAACCAAACCTTCTTCCATCAACCCGAGCACTCTAAAACCAGGGCCTTTCTCTCCGGGGAATTGTTTTATTAAAAACTGCATTAATACCACCACTGACAAGGCTATTAACACCAGCAAATATACTGCATCAAATTAACGGTTACCCCTCGCAGGAAAGCAAATTCCTCGTCAAGGAGATACGTCTTCCATTGATGTAAAAATAAGATTTACCACTAAACAACTACCAGGGCAAGAAATGCCATGACGGGAAGATCGGAACTTAAAACCTATAAAATATCACCAAACAAGTAAGTCGTTATCTCCGGAGGATATCCCGGAGAGAAAGCGACAAAAATAACCCCCAGGGCCATACCCATAGACCAAAATAATCTTACAGTGACTGGTGCCTAGATTTTAACCCTTGACAACCTGCCAACTTTAAATTATAATATAACCAGTTTAGTTATAATTATCCGGAGGTGTTAGCCATGTTGTCTTCCAAGTGTCCCGGACAAGACACCAGATACTGGAGCCCTGAGGATATACGGGAAGAAGAATGCCCCCACTGCGGAGGAACTATGGAATTTTGGAAGACGGATGTAAAGCTTCGCTGTCAACATTGCGGCAATAAAGTTACTAATCCTAATTTCGACCTGGGCTGCGCCCAATGGTGTTCTTTCGCAGAGTATTGTTTAGGTGACGTAGCCAAAGGATACCGCCAACCAGAAACGGTAAAAGACCTGTTGATGGATGAAGCTTATCACCTTATAGAAAAAGAACAGATTTCTGAATTACAAGATTTAATGGAGACAGCAGAAGAAACCGCCACTAAGGAAAAGGAAGAAGTCCTCCCTGTATTGGCAGGAGTGTTTCTTAAATACTTGGAGATCCACTGTGGAAAGAAGAAAATGCAATCTGTAATCAACAAATTAGAGGGTTCTGCTAAACTTCCCTCTCGGTCCATCCAGGAAATTAACTCGGTACTAGCAGAATTAAACCGAAATTCTGCCCCAAGTACTTCTGCCCAATCCTATCCCGCTCAATTAGCTGGAAAAATACTACAGCACTTATAAAAACGCTGGTCCCTCTCACCAAACTAATAATGCCCTGAGTTTAAGGGCGCAGAAAGGAGGAGATAACATGTCTCCCCGAAAACTAAGACCCATAATCAAAATTGACGAGGAAAAATGCGACGGCTGCGGTTGGTGCGTCCCTTCCTGCCAGGAAGGCGCCATCCAGATTATTGAAGGCAAGGCTAAACTGGTAAAAGAATCCCTCTGCGACGGCCTGGGTGATTGCTTAGGGGAGTGTCCCCAAGGAGCCATCACTATAGAAGAAAGGGAAGCGGAAGAATTTGATGAAGCAGAAGTAGCCAGGCTTTTAAATTCTAAAGAGGAAAAAACAGGGGCAGCGACTTCTAAAAGAGAGCCAGCTTCCCCCTGCACCGGTTACCTTCAAAGAAATCCCGAAGCAGAAAAAGCGCCTTCACCATCCACTGACCATGAAGCAGCGCTGTCTAACTGGCCCATTCAACTGGATCTAATTGGGGAAGATGCTCCTTTTTTAGAAAGCAACCGGTACGTTATCGCTGCAGACTGTACCGCCTTTAGCTCTCCTGAGCTCTACCGGGAGATTCTGCAAGGGGATCCGCTCCTGGTAGGTTGCCCCAAGCTGGATGATGCCTCAACCTACTTGGAAAAGTTGACCCGGATATTCAGCCGGCATCCCGTGACCCAGGTTACGGTAGTAATCATGGAAGTTCCCTGTTGTGGAGGGTTTAACCGGATAGTAGAAAGGGCAAAGGAAAACGCAGGGGCGGATCTGGAAATTGAAAGCGTGGTCCTCGGAATAAGAGGAGAAGTTCTGAGAAAGGAACTACTATAGAAGTAAACCCATATAGAAGTAAACCCAAAGGGGCCACAGTTCTTACTCCTACTTGAGAAACTGGCCCCTTTTCTTTGCTTGGTAATGGGTATCATGGAGAGATATCCTGCAAATACTTACTACTCAATAGGATTGTCAGTTTCGAATATATTAACCACCTTTTCCATCATCTCTAGGAACTTCTCCCTTTCATCCTCATCCAGCTGGGAAAAGTACAGGCTTAAAAGAAAATAGCGGTTGCTTTCCGCTTCCTCCAGGTGCTGCAAACCCTGTTCAGTAATGTTTATCCACACTTGGCGACGATCTTTTTCTTTCCTCTCCCTAGCTACCAACCCCATTCGATAAAGGCGATTCACTAAAGCAGTAATAGCGCTGAGGGTAACCCCCAAGGATTCCGCCAGATAGGAAGTAGTACATGCTCCTTTTGCCCTTAAATTTCTGAGCACCGACAGTTGGGCACCGGTAACATTATCGGAAGAATACTTGCGAAAAAGGTAGCGGAAACGGTTAATAAGCCTGCTGAAATGCAAATCTAATTCCTTAATATACTCAATTAACTCGTCATCCTTCTTTTGTTTCATTGCTCTTCCCTTCCTTATTAGTTAAATGGCTCTATTATTTTATAGTATTAAATTTATAGTTTTTTAATAATTAAGTCCTTTATTAATCTTATCCTACCACTTATTCCCTAGATCGTCAACAAGGCAGAAGGGGATCATTTGCCTGCTGAATTATGTTAGAATATTGGATAAAGAGGGGAAAGGTGGTGTCCATGAAAATTTTTGCAATCAACTGGTGGCCAAACTACTGGAAACCCCTGCTCTCCGGGGGGATTCTGGTCTTTGCTTTTCCACCTTTCGAGTTAAGTTTCTTAGCCTGGATTGCGCTGATTCCTTTTATTAAGTTTTGTCTGACCGCCAGGGGCAAAACTGCTTTTAAAGGCGGTCTCCTCTTTGGTCTTATTCTACATTTGTATGTTAATTCCTACCTGGCTCCCGTCCTTTATAACCACACTCCCCCCTGGTTAGCAATTTTGACTTTCATCCTCATTATTGCCATCCTTGCTCTTTTTTACGGTGCCTTTGCGTACGCTGCTAATCGAGCCTGTTATTACAGCGCCCTTTTCCCCTCCATTATACTAGTGCCCTTTTTATGGATAGCCATGGAGTACCTTCGTTCGTGGGGGTTTTTAGGATACACGGTAGGATTTTTGGGGTACACTCAATGGGAACACCCCTTTCTACTTAATCTGGCCAGTGCTTATGGATACTGGGGACTAGCTTATCTTATGGTAATGATTCAGGTTATCCTTGCTGGCGGTTGGATTTATCTATATTACCAGAGATATGCCCGCCGGGAAGACATACTTTCTGGATTGCCTGAAAGCGCTATCCATTATAAGCTACCCCTTAAACCTAGGGTCTTTTGGAAAGCCGGAGCCTTATTCCTGGTCTTACTGTGCTTTGGGTTGATGGTCCCCCCCCTGCTCCCGAAAGAATCACCTGTAGAAGAACAAAAAATTGCCCTGATCCAACCCAATAATCCTCAGCAAGATATCTTGTCACCGGACGCCGCCGATGACATCCTCCAGCGCTATTTGCGACTAACCCAGGAGGCCCAGGAAAATTACCCCTCCCTGGATCTGATAGTATGGCCTGAAACCGCTATAAACTACCACATAGGAGAAGGAGACCCCTTCATCGATCCCGTAAACCAACAAGTAGAAGAAATGGAGACTCCCCTTCTGTACGGAGCCGTTTATCAAGATGAAGGATTCCGCCACAACTCAATCGCACTGCAAGATCCCCAGCAGAAAGAAAACTTCCTTTATCATAAAAAAAGACTGGTTCCAGTGGTGGAATACTTTCCTTTCCATGAATGGTTGAACCAATTAGTAGACCTGGATATGGCTTTGGGAAGGTACTTGCCCGGGGAGGAAATTCACCTGCTGCCGTTTAAAAACCTGGAACTAGGAGGAGTAATCTGCTTTGAATCCTACTTCGGGGATTACACCAGGAGGGTAGCAGAAAAAGGCGCTCAGCATTTGTTCGTCCTTACCAACGACGGTTGGTTCGGAGACACCATTGGACTGGATCAACACGCTCAAGCAGGTTCTATAAGAGCAGCAGAAACCGGAGTGGGGGTTACCCAGGTAGCCAATACTGGAATAACCCTCTCTTTCGATTATCAAGGAAATAAAACTTTAAAGGTCCCCCGGCTGGAGAAAGGCTACCATATAATGGAAACAAACTTCTCCTCCCGTCCTACCATTTATAGGTACGCCGGCGAGTATTTTCTGTACCTTGCCGCCCTGGCAGGATTGGGGGTAAAATGGAGAAACCCCAGGGATTAACCGCTTAGTCTTTATTAAAGCCTTTTACTAAGACCAGGGGAGTTCCTTCATCGGCAGAACCGCTTACCAGATCCGCCAGGCTGGCCAGAATGTCTTCCACGGGACGGGGGGTAGTGCCTTCCGTTTCTATGCTATTCAGAGCCACTGCCTCTTTTTTCTTTTCTTGCAGCATTTCTTCAATTTCTTGAGGACTTTTACCGTTATGGTAATACTGATCAGCAAGAAACTTGTATTTAATGCCTTCTCGCAAGACCCCTAAACCGTCAGTGGAAGCAAACACCGGCTGGGGATCTGCCAATTCGTATATACCGGAAGAGGGATCTTTATAAGCTCCATCCCCGTATATCAATACTTCCACTCGGATGCTTAATTTTTCCATGATTTTCTTTTGCACAGCTTCCACAAACTCTTTGCCATTTTTAGGGGCAAGCTTAATCCGATCATTGCTGGAAAGATTGCTTCCTAATAGTCCCCATTCCGAACTATTTTCTCCGTGGGCACAAATTTCCTGCAGGGTTATGCAATTGTTCAAAGCAGCAGAAAGTTTCTCTTTGGTTTTCTCCCGGGTATGAACATCTGCCACTATAATTGCTTGAGGAGAAAAATCTAGTATGTGAGGGGCTTTATTGCTCAAAAAGATGGTGGCTTTAGCCCCTGCTTCTTCAATGATTTGGCGATACAAAGAGATATAATCCACTTGGGTAATAGGATGTTTCAAGTCTTTCCCTTGCAACTCTTCTTCCCAAATGATCTCTTCCTGCCTATCCTCTGCCATATCAGGAGGAATCACCTGATTACCTACTTCGTCATAAGGAAAAGATAGCTGTACCACTACCTCTCCCTGGGACACTGCCTCGGCTATACTTTTCAGGAGCAGAGAGAACCGGTTGCGGCTGGCGATAGGAAAAACCACAGCTACCCGATCCTGGTCTTTTAAATGAAGCGTTTCTTTGATCTCTTGGGATACTTCCGCAACCGACACGTAATTTTCTTGAGCCCTGGCCACCACAGATTCCGTAATACACAGAGCATCTCCTTCCGACAACAAACCATCCCGATGACATTTTTCCATCGACTGGTACACTTCATTTAACAGGTCAGTCCCGGGAAGTATTACTCCCATTTTAATTCCAAATGCCATTGGACCTAAATATGAGGGGAACTCTATCATTCTTTTCCTCCTTTCTCCTCCTTCAAGCCAACTGAAACCTTCTTTCTCTATATAGATAAAATGTAGCTAAAACTTCTCTTCTGCCTCTTGCATATTTCTGTTCCTTTTATCCGATTCCTTTTGGGGGGGATTTTTTGATCAATTTAACTCCTCTTCTGATCCTCCTGGAAGGTTAATTCCAGAGCCTTCTGATAGTCTTGGGGCGTATTTATGTTAAAAAAGGAATGATAAAAAGGATCAACCTTAGTTACTTCCCCTTCTGTTACGTATCTAGCTTTTACATAAGGGAAAAAACTGCTCACTTTAAAGTAGCCCCGGTAAAGACAATATTCGATGGCTTCCAAACAAGTGCGCTGATAAAAAGCAAAAAGGGGTTGATAATAACCTTCCAATCGAGGCACTACCGCTTGATAATCCGAGGAATATTTGTTTAGCAGTTTCACCAGTTCTAAGCTAAGAAAAGGCATATCACAGGCCATAACAAAATTAACCTGGGAAGAAGAATAGCTTAGTCCCGCGTGAACTCCCCTTAAAGAACTCTTGGCAGCTGTAGTAAACACATCCCCAGTGATACTTACCGGAAGCCCTTCAAACAATTTGGGGGCGTCGGTCACCAAGATGATCTCCTGAAAGACGCCCCATAACTTTCCTATAATTATCTCTATCAGGGTGCTGTCCCCTAGTTTCAGGGTAGCCTTTTCCCTACCTATCCTCTTGCTGTCGCCTCCTGCCAAGATTATTGCATTGCTTTCTAACACCCGGCAGTCCACCCTCGCTTGAAATTAAATCTTACGCACAAAAATACCCTTTAAATCCTTGAAGCTTACTCCCAACTGCTAAGCAATGTTAAGCAATTGCCAGCCTGGGTAAAAATCCAAGGTTTACAGGGTAAATAAATTATCACCAACAGAAAAAATTCGACTGCTAAGAGTAAGTTTCAGAGTCATCCTTGTTTTCTTCATTCGTATTTTCTTCATCCGTTTCTGATACTCCATTAGCTTCATTTTCAGATTTTCCTCGCATCCCGTCTTTTAGTTCATTTACGCTCCTGCCAATAGCTTTAGCCAACTCCGGGAGTTTCCGGGGGCCAAAAATAATTAACAGTACCGCTACGATTAGAATTATTTCCAGGGGACCTATTTTAGGAGCAATGCCGAGCAAGAAAAAACCTCCCCTTGAGGAAAGCAGATATCTTTCCTTAACCAAGTAATTTTAAAGGTAAACTATCTAAAAATAAATATAAGCATACCAGTAACTCCAGCACATCTAGCAGGCTGGAAGCCACATCCGGCTCTTTTTATTCATTCCCTCTTTTTAGTCATTCCCCAGGGCTATTGAGACTGAGACTCGTTGCTGTTTTCTGAGGTGTTCTCCTTTTCGGGCTTAACCTTTAATCCGTCTTTCAATTCGGTAACACTTTTACCAATGGACTTGGCTAGCTCCGGCAACTTGCTGGGACCAAAAATAATCAACAGTAGAGCCAGGATCAGAATTATTTCGGTGGGACCAATTTTAAAAGGCACTACTAATCCTCCCTTATTAAGATACTTTGCCTTCTCATATTCCAGGGCTAGTTCATTATACTTGAATATCTGGTGAAAATCAACGCTTAAATAGCTTTTTAGATAATCTGATGATTTGCTTCTTCCCATCTACCAGGGCATGGATGTTTAAGTTGGGAAAAAAAGTGGCAAACCGAAAAAGACCTTCGGCGCCCAAAAACCACCTCTAATAACCTGGCTAGTGGAAAATCACGGCAGGACTCAGGCAGGGAGAGGCGGAGGCTAGTGTGGAATAGAGAAAGGGACCCACCTCAAATATTGATAAAATAACCACCCCGGAGGTGGGGTGTGTATAATTTAAGTAGGTAAACGGGG
>CAZXDQ010000001.1:21142-25071 GCA_964639405.1 uncultured Syntrophomonadaceae bacterium
AGAAAGAGACCTCCGGCGGCTATAAGTGTTTGCCCCTACCCCCCTTCTTGTGATATTCTTTAGTATAGTTGAGCAGATTCTTCTTTTCTGCAAAATTTTAATGCAGCGGCAAAAAGGAGGCCACCAAAGTGGGGTTTAACCTGGGCTACTTAGAAGTAACTTTTATAGTTGCCCTCTTAATACTTCTATTTTTCTGGCCCACCAAGTTTCCCACCATGATCAAATCTCTGGGGCAAGGTTACCGGGAGTACAAAAAAATTTCCGGGGAAATCAAAGACGCTTTTTCCTTGCGTAATTTTTTTCGGTAACGGCTGCTTTTTTCACCCTGACCTTACCAGGCAAGTCTAGCCAGACCTGGAGCTTAACTTAGGGAATGAACTGCTACCCGGTAATAGTTAAACAATGAATTTTCCATATATACCTCCAAGTAATCTATCCAATGCTTCCCCTCAAGAGAGTAAGGGACTAACTCCTCCACAAAAGAAAAAGAAAGGGACCGGCCAGGATGAGCCAAGAGTAATTCGCTGCCCTGCTGCAGGAATACCTGCAACACTTCCTTTAAGAACGGCAGAAGCCGGGGTTCATACATAATATCCGACCCCAGCACTTTTTGACATTGCATAGGAAAGGGAAATTTCCTCCAATCCGCCAACAACAGACGGTAATCAACTAATCCGTTTTCCCGAGCGTTCAGCCCACAAAAATCTAGAGAAAGGGAATTAAAATCAGAAAAAGTTACCAGGCCCCCTTTTAGGCCAGCCATCACCCCCGGTACTCCCAACCCGGCACCTAATTCCAGTACCTCCTTGCCATCCACCTCGCCGGTTTGAGCGATATAGCTGGCTAATCCAATAGAAGCTGGCCAAACTTCCGCCCAACAAGGAACTTGATCAGGATCGGCGGGATCAATAATTAGTTCTTCAAAATTTGCCACCTTGTTGACAACAACAGTTTCCCCCTTAATGTTAAAAATCACCTTTTCTATCTCCAAGTTGGTTGCCTCCCAGTTAGTTTCCAAAGCCGCCACCACCTTTTGCTCTATTTGATATCATATTTTATAATAACGCTAAGCCAATAATTTTTGAAGGGGACCTGCCCTTGATATCCTTCTCTTCACTGCAAGAATACTCCTTTTCCCTGGGCATAGAAGTGCTGGGTGTTGTGGACGGAGAAGACCTGGAAGAAGTGAAACCCTGCCTGGAAGAACGCTTCCTTAAAGGCTACCACACTCCCTGGGAAAGCACCTCCCTCCAGGAACGAATCAGTCCCAGATTTTTTTTGCCTGGTTGTAAAAGTATTGTGGTTTTTGCCCTCCCTTACCTGGTTCCTTCCCAACCGGAAACCCCCTTGCTGGATACTGGCCCCCGGGGCAAAATAGCCCGATGCAGCCAAGGGGTAGATTATCACTGGCTGGTGCAAAAAAAAGCCCATCAATTGGTGACTTTCTTGCACGAAAAATCCCCCGCTGAATTCTCTTACAAAATACTAGTAGACAATACTCCCTTAGCAGAAAGGGCCCTGGCGGTCAAAGCCGGAAGCAAAGTGGGCCAGAACCTCTCGATTATTAGCCAGGGATTTGGTTCCTGGATCGCTCTGGGAGAAATATTAACAGATCTAGATCTCCCCCTTACCTGCAAGCCCCAGGAAGAATGCCACCAATGCAGGCAGTGCGTAGACGTATGTCCTACCGGAGCTCTTTCCTGGGGGAAGGCTTTTAACCCTCTACGGTGCATTTCTTTTATAACCCAGGCCCCCGGTGTCATCCCGGTTGAACATCGCCCGGCCATAAAAAACTGGCTTTACGGTTGCGACCTCTGTCAAGAAGTTTGTCCTTACAACAAAAATGCGCCTCCCTCGCCCTTAGAAGAATTAAATCACCCCCTATTTCCCCCTGAGCCTGCCTTAATTCCCTTTCTGCAAATCACTAAAAAAGAATTCTCCCTCACTGCGGGGATGACTGCCGCCAAATGGAGAGGCAGAAACTTGTTGCTGCGCAATGCTGTCACTGCCCTGGGCAACTTCCCCGACAACCGGGCAACAACCTTCCTGGCAGAAATGTTGATCTCCTCCCCCTCCCTTGAACTGCGCTGCCACAGTGCCTGGGCTTTAGGTCAAATGGACACCACTCTTTCTCGGGAAGCTTTATTCAAAGCCCGCCGTCTGGAGGAAAATTCCACCGTAGCCCAAGAAATTTGCTGGGCTCTAAATTAACCGCCTACCGGCTCATTTCTTTTTTTCCTTCAGCTGCCACAGATAAAAAACCATGCATAATACAGAAATGACGGCTGCCAGAACAATAACTCCCAGAGTCAAAAAAGAAAAGTACGCCTCCTGCATCATCTCCCGGTGTTGTTCAATAATCCAGCCCTTTTGCCATATCATGGGTACGCTATAGGCCAAAAAAAATACGGATACTACCAGGGGAAGGTAATTTAAAATATTTTTCTTCCGGTAACTGCCGCTGAATTCACCAGGAAACCCTAAGACCAGGGAAAGGATAGCGGAAAGATGTCCGGTAAGCAAATCATAAACACCCAGCAAAAATATTATTCCACCTAACAAAGCCAGGAAAAGATGAACCATTCCCAGATAAGTAAACAAAAACAACAACAGAGAAAAAACTAGTAAATCTCCCAATATTAGTATTAACATCTGCCGATTGTTCATCATCGCCACCTCGCTCCAGATGCAGGTCATCTAAAATTAGTTCAGTTTCTGTAGAAGGTTTTAAGCTTTAAGTGTCAAAATCAAATTAGTAGAAAACTAAAATCCGATGGGAGGTTGAAACTTGAACGGATCTTTAAAAGTAGGAAAAGTCCTGGGCATTGATCTGGAAATACATTTTAGCTGGGTAATAATTTTTGTTTTTTTCAGCTATGCTTTAAGCGAACAATATCAAATGATCTCCCCGGAAAGGGAATCGCTCTGGTACTGGATAGCAGGAATTTTCACTACCATTATTATTTTCCTTTCTGTTTTTCTCCATGAGCTGGCCCATTCCCTGGTAGCTATTAAAGAAGGAATCTCCATTAGAAGAATTACTCTGTTCATTTTTGGAGGAGTAGCCCAAATGGAGGAAGAACCTTCAAGCTCCAGTTCTGAATTGAAAATTTCGGTGGCTGGTCCTTTAACCAGCCTGGGGCTGGCGATATTCTTTGGTATCCTGGCTTTCTTTACCAACACAATTACCGAAGGGCTCCCCTTTTGGGTGGTTTTTTTCCTGTTTTACGTTAATCTAGCTATGGCAATTTTCAATATGATACCGGCTTTTCCCTTGGACGGAGGAAGAATCTTAAGGGCCTCAATCTGGAAATACTCCCATAACCTCCTCTCTTCTACTCGGGTGGCAGTTTCTGTGGGGACCTTCTTTGCCTTTCTGGCTATAGCCTACGGTTTTTACACCATTTTAGTGGTGGGCAACATTTGGGGCTTGTGGTTTGTTTTTTTGGGATGGATGCTGTACCAGGCCGGTCAAGCCAGCTTCAGTCAGCTCCTTTTTAACCAGGCTTTTTCTGGAGTGAACATTTCTGAAATTATGACCACCAATCCTTACATCGTGCCCCCTGACATGACTATCCTGGAGGTAGCTAATAAATTTTATCAGCATAAAGTAGGAGCCTTTCCCGTAGTTTACGGTTCTACTCTGCATGGTATAGTGACGTTGAACCAAATTAAAGATGCCCCCCGGGAAAAATGGGAAACCCTGCCCGTTTCCTACATCATGACCCCTTTAAAAAATTGTGTAACCGTGTCTCCCCAGGAAGAAGCCGTCAAAGTTATGACCAAAATGGCCGTGGAAAATTTAGGGCGAGTGCTGGTAGTAGAACACGGGGAATTGGTAGGAATTATTTCCAGGACGGACATGATGCGGCTCTTAAAAATGAACATGATACTGGGAAGCGAACGGGTGCGTTAAGCAAAAGGCTCCA
>CAZXDQ010000002.1:0-2116 GCA_964639405.1 uncultured Syntrophomonadaceae bacterium
AAAATCCCGCAGAAGCGGTTATCCACGGGGTTAACGCTGCCGTGGAAAAAGCGGAGATCGGGTTTGAAGATATCGATTTCTTCATTCACGGAACTACCGTAGCTACCAACGCCCTGCTGGAGTTAAAAGGGGCGCGGACGGCGGTAATAACCACCGAGGGCTTTAAGGATGTTCTTCACATAGCCCGCCAAACCAGGCCCCGCCTGTACGATTTCTGGGCAAGGAGGGCAGAGCCTCCGGTACCCCGGCGGCTGCGCTTTGAAGCCCCGGAGAGGGTCCTTTATACCGGAGAAGTGTTAAAGCCCCTGGATCACGAGTACGTGAAAGAAATTGCCAGGGATCTTAAAAAGCAGGAAGTGGAAGCGGTGGCTATTTGCTTGCTGCATTCTTACGTAAACCCCCAGCATGAGCAGGAAATTAAAGCGATTCTGGAAAGGGAGTATCCGGAGCTGTTTATTACCGTTTCCTCCGAGGTGCTGGCGGAATTTCGGGAGTACGAAAGGATGAGCACCCTGGCTATTAACGCTTACGTGATGCCCCGGGTCAATCGCTACGTCTCCTACCTGGAGGAGAAATTGCAAGAGATGAAGATCAAATCAGACCTCTATATCATGCAGTCCAACGGCGGGGTTATCACTTCCCAGACCGCCCGGGAAGCCAGCGCCCGCACCCTACTCTCCGGTCCGGCGGGAGGAGCTTTGGCCGGGGTTTTCCTCTGCAGGAATACCGGGCGGAATAATGTCATTACCGTAGACATGGGAGGGACTAGCTTCGATATCTGCCTGGTGGAGGACCAGTGGCCCCAGTACACCACGGAAAGCTATATCAGCGATTATCCCCTGAAGCTCCCCATGATAGATATCCATACCATAGGAGCCGGAGGCGGCAGCATCGCCTGGATCGACGAAGGAGGCGCCCTGCGGGTAGGCCCCCACAGCGCTGGGGCAGTGCCCGGCCCTGTGTGCTATCAGCGGGGAGGGGCAGAGCCCACGGTTACCGATGCCAACGTGGTATTGGGGCGTTTAAACCCCGAATACATTTTGGGGGGAGAGATGCCGGTGGACTTGGAAGGAGCCCAACGAGCCATCCGGGATAAAATTGCCACCCCCTTGGGCTTGGACTTAGTAGAAGCGGCCCGGGGCATTATCCAGGTGGTTAACGCCAACATGGTGCGGGGGATGAGGGTGGTTTCCGTAGAAAAAGGACACGACCCCCGGGAGTTTGCTCTGGTGCCTTTTGGCGGAGCGGGCCCCCTTCATGCGGTGGACATAGCCCGGGAGCTAGGGATGGAAGAAGTGATAGTTCCCCTCCACCCGGGGGTAAACTCTGCTATAGGCATGCTCAGCGCCGATGTGCGTCACGATTATGTGCGCACCCACGTTACTGCTGCCGACCGGGTGGAACCGGAAAAGCTGCAGGAGATCTACCGCGAGATGGAAGGAGAAGCTGCCCGCCAGCTCTCCAGGGAAGGATTTGGCGAAGAAGAGATGCAGTTTTTACGCAGCGTGGATATGCGCTATGCCGGGCAGTCCTACGAATTGGGAGTAGATCTTCCTGCCGGCTACCTAGATGGAGCTTCCATCGAAGCCCTGGAAGATGCCTTCCATGGCAAGCACCAGCAGTTTTACGGATACCAGCGGGAAGGAGAAACCGTGGAAATGGTAAACTTCCGGGTGGTAGCCTTGGGGAAGCTTCCCGAGCTCAACCTGCAAAAAGAAAGAGGAGGGGGAGTTACAGGTGCGCCGGTGGGATCCCGGGAAGTTTATTTCGAAGAGGGGCTTCATTCCACTGCTGTTTACCAACGGGATAACCTGTTTCCGGAGCAGGAGCTGCAGGGCCCGGCGGTAATAGAGCAACTGGACTCCACCACCCTGGTATTCCCCGGTCAAAAGGCTTACGTGGACGAATTCAGAAATCTGGTCATCCGTATCAGCGGGGGTGAAAAGTAATGGCAAAACAGTTGGACCCTATTACCTTGGAAGTAATGCGCAACGCCCTGCAGTCGGTGGCGGAAGAGATGGGGGGCACTTTGATTCGCACTGCCCTGTCTCCCAACATTAAAGACCGGCGGGATTGTTCCACGGGCATATATACCAAAGAGGGAGACCTGGTGGCT
>CAZXDQ010000002.1:2126-21050 GCA_964639405.1 uncultured Syntrophomonadaceae bacterium
AACACATCCCCCTGCACCTGGGGTTAATGCCCACGGTCATTAAAGAAGTGCTGAAGACCTATCCCAAAGAACAGCTGGAAGAAGGGGACGCTATTATTATCAACGATCCCTACATCAGCGGCAGCCACCTCCCCGATGTGTGTATATTTGCCCCCGTATACAGCTCCGGGGAGCTGATCGCTATTGTAGCCAGCCTGGCCCACCACGTGGATATGGGAGGCATCTCTTCGGGGAGTATGCCGGTTAACGCCACCGAGATATTTCAAGAAGGGCTGCGCATCCCTCCGGTGAAAATCAGAAAAAGAAGGATTCTGGATAAGGAATTAGCCCGGGTATTGGAAAACAACGTGCGCACTTCCTTCGAGTTTCGGGGGGATCTGGAAGCTCAGCTGGCTGCCGCCAACGTGGCAGAAAAGAGGATAAAAGAACTGGCGGATAAATACGACGAGGGCTTCCTGCTGCAGGCTATGGAAGAAATTATCAATTATTCGGAGCGCCGCATGGCATCCAGGATAGCAGAATTTCCCCCGGGAGAGTACTCTTTTACCGATTACCTGGAAAAGGGGCCGGAGGAAGCAGAGTTGGTGCCTATCCAGGTGAGGGTAGAGATAGGGGAAAAAAGCATGAAAGTTGATTTTACCGGGACCGCCCCTCAGACGGAGGTTTCTTTGAATTCCACCCGAGCGGTAACCCTGGCCAGCGTTTACTTTGCCGTAAAATCCATAACCGACCCGGAGGTGCCCCCTAACGCAGGAGCTTTCCGTCCCCTGGAAGTCATCACTCCTTCTGGGACGGTGGTAAACCCCCAGTTTCCGGGACCGGTGTCTAATGCCAATATTAACACTTCCCAGCGGATTGCCGACGTGATCCTGGGCGCCTTGGCTAAGGCGAAACCGGAAAGGGCTATGGCAGCCTGTGCCGGAACCATGGGCCTGTTTACCCTGGGAGGCCTCGATCCCCGCACCGGCAGTTACTACTCCTACGTGGAAACTTATGGAGGCGGCATGGGGGCGGTGAAAGGCGCCGACGGCATGGACGGGGTTCACACCAACATGACCAACACCCGCAACACTCCCACGGAAGTTATTGAGATTGCCTATCCCTTGATGGTGGAAGGTTACGGATTGCTCTCCGACACCGAGGGTCCCGGAGAATACCGGGGCGGAATGGGGCTATATCGGCAGATAAGGATATTGGATCATCCCGCCAATATCACTTTAAGCAACGAAAGGGGCCGGTGCAGGTCCTGGGGTCTGCAGGGAGGAAAACCGGGAGCAAATTCCCAGAACCTGCTGCTGGATTCCCAGGGCCACTTGAAAAAACTGCCCACTCTAATAACTACCCGGGTATCCGCGGGGAGCCTTATCGATTATCAGACGCCCGGCGCCGGGGGTTACGGCCAGCCCTTTGCCCGGGAACCGGAAAAGGTGCTCCACGACGTGCGGGAGGGCTTGATTTCCCGGGAGAGGGCTAGAAAAGAATACGGAGTGGAAATAATCTCCAGTGGAGATAACGGGAAACTGGAAGTCGATTACCAGGAAACTAAAAATCTGCGGGGACAAATTTAATCCTTATTGTTAGTAGTTAATTGCTGGTTATTAAAGCTCATTTATATTTAATTATTGATATGGGGTTAAAACAGCTCAAAAAATCCCTCGCTAATAAATATAATTTAAGCCTACTAACCACCACACTCTTTAAAGAGCCATTTTTAAACATTGATTATTGAGAAAAAATGGGGGTAGGGAGGTCCGGCTAGCGGTTGGCGTAGCAGTAAAGGCAGTGGTGTCGGCAGGTGTGGTATTGACCTAGGTCGGTGCTCTCGCTGCATCCGCAGGAAGGTCGGCTGGGGCGGCGCCGAAAGGTGGAAGCCGCTGTGCCGAAGAGTTCTTGCAGGAGCTGGGCGTCGATGCAGCGGGCCTTCTTTACCCTGCCTCCCAGCAGGTAATCGCTGCAGCAGGCGTACAGGGTCATGCCGTGATCTTCAGCGATGGCTGCCAGTTCCTGGGCCAGCTGCCGCTGGTTTTCCTGGTTTTCAGCCTTCATTTCCAGGCCGTTCTTTGCCAGGCGGCTGGTTACCTTGGAGTAGCTCTGGACGAAACTAAGGTAACAGCGTTCCGTAAAGCCTTCCAGGGAGCGGCATAGTCGGAGGAAGTTTTCCCGGTGAAAGTCGGAATCTATTCCTTCTCCCAGGAAGACCGGATCATAGCGCCACAGCACCTGTTTTGGGGAATAACGCCGGGCCAAATAGCGAAAGGAGCTCAGGGTTTCTTCCGTCGCAGGGACGTTTGTTTCCAGGAAAGAGGGCAGGCCGGTAATGGTAAAGTGAAAAAGGAGCCGGTAGCCCCTTCGGTCCAGTTCCTCCAGGTGGGGAATCAGGGGGCGGTAGTCCTTGGACCAGAAGACCAATGCGGCAACCTCCTCGGGGTTTAAGGATACCGGGATGGGCTTTCCGTTGAAGGGGTGGCGGTAGGTGACTTCCCCTTTCCGGATGCAGTCCATGAACCACTCCTGGTGAAAAGCGGGAACGTCGGTGCGTCGGCTGACTGAAATAATCCGGGGCATTAGGTTAACCTCTCCTTTCCCTTTCCCCTCTCTTCTGACTACTCGCTGCTTTTATCATTTTACAACAGCGGTTGCTTCTTTAAAACCGGGGGTTTTTTGCAAGCTCCCTTTGGTTTTTGCCAAAACTTTTTGAAGGAAAAGAATAGGTAAACATCGAAATGATCTGGTAAGAACAAGCAGTTAAGAACCGATGGTAAAGACCAATAAATCCTCAGCCAAAGTCATTCTGCCACCACTACTCCTGGGTGGCTGGAGAATCTCACTTCCGAAGAGTGCAACCCAGCGCAAACCAGTCCAACCCGATCCTGATTATCCCAGGTACTTGCGTAGAAGCGGCGCTGCGCCAGGTCGGAAAGGCGATTCCCTGGAAGCTAAGAGCTAAGAACCTCCTGCTTCTACCAAGGGCAAAAGCAAACAAAGGTAAAAAGCAAAGACAGAAAGTAAAGGCATAAAGACAGAAAGTAAAGGCATAAGGGTAGTTTCGTAGGGCAGGAACTTACCATAATTAAAATGGGGAGGGATGTTCCGATGGAAATCAAGCAGGTGGCGGTGTTAGGTTCAGGATTAATGGGCAGCGGTATTGCCCAGGTGGCTGCTGCCACGGGTTACCAGGTGAAGATGAGGGATGTTTCCGAGGAGCTGCTGGATAAAGGTATGCAGAGGGTGCGCAAGAGCCTGGATCGTTTGGTCAAGTCCGGCAAATTAGAGCAGGAAGATGCCGACCAGGTGATGGAGGGCATTACCACTACTACCAATTTGGTGGAAGCAGTGGAAGGTGTCCAGCTGGTGATTGAAGCGGTCCCTGAGAACCTGGAATTGAAGAAGGAAATTTTTGCTGAGCTGGACCGCTTGTGCCCCGAAGAGACCATCCTGGCCAGCAACACTACTGAACTGAGCATCACCGATATTGCTTCGGCTACCCGTCGCGCCGACAAAGTTATTGGGATGCACTGGTTTAATCCTGCCCCTATCATGAGGCTGGTGGAAATCGTGGCGGGGGTGGATACCTCGGAGGAAACGGTGGAAGTTATTCAGGAAGTTTCTCAGAAAATGGGGAAAGAAACCGTGCTGGTTAAAGACGCCCAGGGATTTGTTACCAGCCGGGTGTTGGCTGCCCACATGATGGAATGCATGAGGGTGCTGGAAGAGGGAGTGGCTAGCGCCGAAGATATCGACAAGGCGGTGCGCTTGGGCTTAAATTATCCTATGGGTCCTTTCGAGTTGGCGGATTACGTGGGGCTGGACACCCTGGCTTTTGCCGCTGAAGGTCTTACCGAGGCATTCGGCGACCGCTTCCGGCCTCCTCAGATCATGAAAAAACTGGTAGAGGCTGGACATTTAGGGCGGAAGACCGGCCAGGGTTTTTACGACTATCGGGAGTAAAATAACTGGGCTATGGTGTTCAACAGAAAATTCCTCCCATCCCCCCGACAAAGGTAGAAATTTGTTGTATAATGTTTAGTAGCAGCTGTAAACACGGCAGAGGCAGAGTTTATGCGGGCGGGGGAGAAAAGTATGCAGCAGGGCAGCAGCCAAGAAGACTGGAAAGAAAAACCACGGAGAGAGAATGCGGGAGGGGGAAGCTATCCCCATTCCCCTAAACGCCTTTTTTTGGGGCTCTTCCTCCTCTTTACTCTCCTTTTGCTATTTATGCTGGGTTTTTTGGTGTACTATTTCCGCAGCCCCGAGGCCCTGATCTTTCATTACGCTTTTGTCATCATCATCGCCGGGGTGGGTATCCTGGCCGGGGCTTCTTTGTTGGCCCTGGCCCTGGGTTCTTTTTCCCTGCTGCGGGGCGCCCCTCCTCCCGGCTTGAACCGCCTGGTGAAAAAAACCATAGTGTTTTTATTTCCGATGGTGGTGCAGTTGGGCAAGATGCTGCACATCGATCAAGAGAAAATACAGGGTTCTTTTATTGAAGTGAACAACAAGCTGCTGGAAGTAAAGCAGCCCACCGTTTCCCCCGATAAGCTGCTTTTACTCCTGCCCCACTGCCTTCAGGAGGAGCACTGCCCCCATAAAATAACCCTGGATCCTTATCACTGCCAGCGCTGCGGAAAATGCCCCGTGGACGGACTGCTCACCATGGCAGAAAACTGGGGGATTAAGGTGCGGGTGGTTACCGGCGGAACCCTGGCCCGCCAAACCGTCAAATCCCTCCGCCCCCGGCTGGTGTTGGCGGTGGCCTGCGAGCGGGACCTTTCCAGCGGGATAGCCGACAGCTACCCCATGCCGGTGTGGGGAATTTTGAACGAAAGGCCCCTGGGTCCCTGCCGGAATACCCTGGTTTCTATGGAACAGCTGGAGAGCAAGCTGGCCGAGCTGGTGAAAGGATAAGGGGGAGGGGAAAGGTAGTGAAGGTAAGGGAGGCTGAAACCCGAAAGGGGTGCGGAAAGAGGATCTTCCTTGTTTTAGCTGAATTATGTTGAATTATGTTGAAATATAAGGTAAAAGACTAAGTTATAAATTTAACAAGAAGCTTAAATTAGCATATGAATACTGGAATGTCCAGGAATTTACTCCCCAAGAAACGGAGGCGGTGCTGCTTTGTCATATCGGGAATACCAGGAGGAAGTTTTGGAATATGCCCGGTTCCTTTCCCACCGGGGTTTTTTTGGCACTATTTCCGGCACCGGGGGCAACGTATCCCGGCGGGTGGACGGGGAAGAGTTTGTGGTGGTGACCCCTTCTGGAAGAAACTACCATCAAGCCAATCCCGAGGAAATGTGCCTGGTGGACTTTCAGGGCTGCGTCCTGGAAGGGGCTCCCCGGCCTTCTATGGAGACGGGAATGCACCTGGCGGTTTACCGCCAACGCCCGGAAGCTGGGGCGGTGATTCATACCCACCAGGATTTTGCCAGTGTTTTTTCCGTGCTCCATCTTCCCGTTCCCCTCCTCTTTGATGAAGCCCGCCTGGGGCTGAAAAAGCAGGTGGAGGTTATACCTTATGCCCCCTCCGGCAGCCGCAAACTGGAACAGAAGGTGGCGGAAAGCCTGAGCGGCGGAGCCACCTGCTATTTGTTGCAGAATCACGGCGCCCTGTGTGTGGGAGAAGACCTTCCCCAGGCTTTTTACCGGGCGGAGCTTCTGGAGAAGTGCGCCCGGGTTTACTATTACGCCCTGTGCACCGGCAGGGAAATCACTTTTCTGCCCGAGGACAGCTCCGATGCATATTCCGGTGGATAAGGTGATTTATCCGAGCGGTAATAAGGTGAATTATCCGAGTGGTATCGGGTTTGTGTTTTCAGGGCAGGATAGAGAATCGATAGGGGTAAAATAAAAATATTTCACCAATAAAAAATTTACACCAATAAATATTTTTCACCTTGTTTAAGCCTGCTCCAGGAGTTATAATGGAGTCGAGATAAATGTCCGGACATTCGGATATTTCCGGGAGGGGTAAGAATGAAGGAAATTAAGGCAATAAGGAAAGCCCTGGATCGGGCTGGATTTAAAGATATCGGCGTGGAAAAATGGCGTCAATCGGTGCGGCTGACGGGGGAAGTGGCCACCTGGGAGGAGTATCTGCAGGCAGGATATTTGGCTGTCGGCAGAGGTTTTCGGGAAGTAGTTAACCATATCCAGGTGTCGGGGGTAGAGTTTGAAGGGGGGAGTATTCCCCAGCCCCCTTTCCAGGACAGCAGCCTGGAAGGCGTTCATTTTGATGTGGTAGTAGTGGGGGGAGGAGTGGTAGGAGCGGCAGTTGCCCGAGAGCTGACCCGTTGGGAGGTGCGGGTGGCGGTCCTGGAGAAGGAAGAGGATCTGGCCCGGCATGCTTCGGGGCGCAACAACGGAATGATCCATCCTGCTTTTGCCCCCTCCCCCGGAACCAGGAAAGCCCATTATAACGCCCTGGGTAACCGCATGTTCCCCCAGTTATCTCGGGAATTAGGGCTCCAGGTGGAGTGGCCGGGAACTTTAGCCCTCTTTCCTCAAAAATGGTTCCGCCTGGCAGTCCCCTTGATGTACCGGAGAGCTTGGCAAAACGGCGTTAAAGGGGCCCGATACCTTTCCCCGGAGAAGCTGCAGGCCTGGGAGCCCCACCTCAATCCCCAGTACTATGGAGCCTTCTTTATGCCGGAAGGCGGCATAGTGAACCCCTTTCAGTTGACCATTGCTTATGGTGAAAACGCTGTTGACAACGGGGCTTTCATCTATTTGCAGACTGCAGTGCGGGAGATGGGGGTAGAAAACGACGGCGGTCGCCGAAAGGTGACCCGGCTTCATACCAACCGGGGCCGAATCACCGCCTCGGCGGTGGTCAATGCTGCCGGAGTGTGGGCGGATGTGATAGCGGGGATGGCCGACGACGCTTACTTTTCTATCAAACCGCGCCACGGAGCAGTGGCCATCCTAGACAAAAAAGCTTCTTCGCAGCTGCAGCACAATGTAGGGGTGTTGGCGCTGAAAGAAGGAACAACCAAGGGCGGGGGAGTTACTCCCACTACGGCGGGGAATGTTTTGATCGGCCCTACTGCCGAGGAAACTCCTTACCGGGAGGATTACGCTACTTATACCGGGGACATGGAACAAATTCTCCACCTTCACCTTCCCCTCATCAAGACTCTGCGCCGGGACCAGGTCATCACCTATTTTGCCGGCACCCGGGCGTCTACTTTTAGCGAGGATTTTATCATCGAGATTTCTCCCCGGGTGAGCAACCTCATCCACGTGGCGGGTATCCAGTCCCCCGGACTCTCATCGGTGCCCGCTATTGCCCAGGAGGCCAGCAGTTTAGCAGTGGAAGCGGTGCAGCGGGAAAATGGTGTCGAACTCAGGCAGCGGGAGAGTTTTGACCCCTGCCGCAGGCCTACTCCCGATTTAAAATTGCTTTCCCTGGAAGAACGTTCCCGCCTGATTCAGGAGAACCCCGATTATGGGCGTATTGTTTGCCGTTGTGAAGGGGTGAGCCGGGGAGAAGTGGTGGACAGCCTCCATACCCCCCTGGAAGTAAACACCCTGGACGGGGTTAAGCGCCGAGTGCGGGCGGGGATGGGCCGCTGCCAGGGAGGATTCTGCACTCCCCGCCTGCTGGATATCTTATCCCGGGAGCAGGATGTGCCGGTGGAGGAGATAGGAAAAGCGGGTTTTGGGTCGGAACTGGTGAAGCGCCGGACTAAAGAAGGTGATGGTTGCCGCGAAGCAAAGGAGGCGTCCACAGAATCATGGAGCTGAGGAGCGTTAATTCTACCTATTCAGAGCAGAAGGATTATGTCCGGGAGCTGGCGCCGAATCATGGTCGCTCCCTCGGGGAGGGGGAGGATGCTCCCCCCTGGGATGTGGTGGTGATTGGCTCCGGCCCCGGAGGATTGGCTGCCGCAGTAAGCGCCCGGGACCGGGGTGCTCGGGTTTGTATAGTGGAAAGGGAAGAGAAGCCCGGGGGTATTTTGAAGCAGTGCATTCACGACGGTTTTGGCCTGGTGCGTTTCCAAGAGAAGCTTTCCGGGCCGGAATACGCCCACCGCTACCTGGAAATGGTGGAAGCCAGGGACATTCCCCTGCTGACGGGCACCTTCCTGCTGGAAGTGAGCAGGGCAGGGGTGGAAGAGGAACCTCCCGACTTAGCCCCCGGCCTGGATACTCCCTCTTCGGCTGCCTCTTGTATACCAGATAAAGGAAGGGGTAGAGGTTTTCAACTGGTGCTCCAGAACCACAAAGGGGTTTTTGCCCTGTACGCTCGGTCGGTAGTCTATGCTGCGGGGTGCCGGGAACGCACGGCTCGGCAGATCTTTATCCATGGCACCCGCCCCGCCGGCGTATTAACGGCAGGCACCGTGCAGTATATGGTAAATATCCAGGGCTACCTGCCGGTAGAAAAGTGCGTCATCCTGGGGTCCGGGGACGTGGGTTTGATCATGGCCCGCCGCTTGGTGCTGGAAGGCGCAGAGGTAGAAGGGGTTTACGAGATCAAGCCGGAACCTTCGGGGTTAACCCGGAACGTGGTCCAGTGCCTGGAAGATTACCACATCCCTCTGCACCTGTCCTCTACCGTAACGGAAATTCGCGGTAGGGAGCGGGTAACAGGGGTGACGGTCACCGGGGTGGACCGGGATTTTAATCCCCTGCCGGGGACCGAAAGGGAGGTGGAGTGCGACAGCCTGGTGCTTTCGGTGGGGTTGATCCCGGAGAACGACGTTATCGAGCCCCTGGGTATGGATTTTGATCCCCGCACCGGAGGACCTCAGGTGGATCAGTTCCACATGACCTCGGTAGAAGGGATCTTTGTGTGCGGCAACGCCCTCCACGTTAACGATCTGGTGGATTACGTTTCCGAGAGCGGAGAAATAGCCGGACGGGCAGCCGCGGATTATGCCCGGCAGGCAGGGGCAGAAAGGGCGCTAGGGGAGGCAGGGGAGGTTAGCTCCCCGGGTGAGCCTGGTAAAAGCAAAAGCGGCCCACCTCCCGCCGAGGAGCTGGTGGAACCCCTAGCTGGCGGGCCCAAAGAAACGGAAGCAGCCGGTAAAGCAGGAGAAACCGGTAATGAAGCAAAAAGCGAAAGCTTTGTTATAGAGGGGGAAGAGGGGGAAGAGGCGGAGGAAGCAGTAGAAGGCAGGGAGGAAGAGTTGGCTCTTCCGGTGGTTCCCGGAAAAGGAATAGGCATGGTGGTGCCTCAGTGGTGGAGGTTTCGGAGAGAAGGGGGAGCAGTGTTCTACTTTCGCAGTGAAGAGACTGTTTACCGTAAGACTTTAGTGATAGCCTGCCCCGAGACCGGTAAGGTGCTCCGGAGGGAAAAGTATCCGGCGCTCCGTCCTCCCGAGATGCAGCGGATAGAACTTACTTCCCGGGAGCTGGCGGATATGAGTGGCTTGGCTGGGCTGGAGATACGCCTGGAGGAGGATACTTCTTCCCCGGGGGAAGGGAGGTGACCCCTTGGCCGAAAGAGAAAATCTAACTGAAAACTGGACCGAAGACCGGAGTGAAAACCGGATTGAAGATCAGCCTGAGGACCGGACTGAAGAACGGGCGTTGATTAAAAGGCTTACCTGCATTCAGTGCCCTCAGGGGTGTTCCCTGGAAGTTTATCCAGCTTTTTCCCCGGAGCTTTACCGGGAGGAAGGGGACCCAGAAAGGGGAAAGAATGGAGAACAGGAAAGGGCTATGGTGGAAGCAGGGGGAGAAGGAGGAATTGCTGCTAGCAGCGGGGAAAGTTCCAGCGGCACCCCTGAGCTGGTAATAGAAGGAAATCGCTGCCGGCAGGGAGAAGAGTACGCTAGAAAAGAAGTGCTCAATCCTACCCGCACCCTGGCTTCTACGGTGGCTACCAGGTTTGAAGAGTGTCCCCGCCTTCCCGTGCGCACTCGGGGGGAGATTCCCCTGGCCAAGGTTTTTCTTGCCATGCGGGAAATCAACTCTCTGGTAGTTACGCGTCCCACCGCTCCTGGTGAGGTGGTATTGGAGGATCTGCTGGGCACGGGAGTGGATTTGATTGCCACCGGCAGCACTCATTCCCGATTTGGCAGCGAAGTGGACGCAGGCAGTATAGGAAGCTTTTTTCTTCCGCCGGAAAAGGAGGCAGAAGTATGAAAAAAAAGCAAAAACAAGAAGAATACGTGCCGGCATGGTATCACCGGGAGCCTCCTCCCCGCTCGTATCGTTCAATATTCAAGTGGGGCTATCCCGATGAATTCAAGCATCCTAATCAGCGCCTGTATGCGTTAATGAAGGAAACTTTCCACCTTTCGGACGAACATTTTAAAGAGAAGCAGGAAGTAGGGGAAGAAGAAGTTAGTTTTGATGTTCCGGTGAAGTTGTCCGCGGAGCAGCTTGCCTACCTGAGCAGCGTGGTGGGGGAGGAGAACCTCCTCACCGATGACTACCACCGCTTGCGGGTGGCTTACGGGAAGATGATCTACGATCTCATGCGCCTCCGCAAGCAGATAGCGGAGAACCTGCCCGACGCCGTACTTTGCCCCCGTAACAAGGAAGAAGTCAGGGAGATCCTCCGTTATTGCCATGAGGAACAGATACCAGTCATCCCTTTTGGCGGGGGTTCCGGGGTGATGCGGGGTAACGAAGCTCCCCGGGGAGGGGTTACCCTGGATCTGGCCCAGCACATGACCCACATTTTAGAAGTGAACGACGTGGATCAGACAGTGACAGTGGAACCGGGTATTATGGGGCCTGACCTGGAGGAAGCCCTTAACGATGCTGCCCGCCGCTTTAAAACCCCTTACAACTATACCTGCGGCCACCTGCCCCAGTCCTTTCACTCCGCCACGGTAGGCGGCTGGGTGGTTACCCGGGGCGCGGGACAGAATTCTACCTACTACGGAAAAATTGAGCACCTGGTGGTATGCCAGGAATACGTAACCCCCACCGGAGAGCTGGAGACCAAAAAGTATCCCGCTTCGGCGACTGGTCCTATGCTGGACTACCTGCTGATAGGTTCAGAAGGCTCTTACGGCGTGCTGGTGGAAGTTACCTTGAAGATCTTTCGACACCGCCCGGAAAACACCCGCCGTTTCAGTTTTGTCTTTCCCAGCTGGCAGCAGGGACTGCGGGCAGCGCGGGAAGTTTCCCAGGGAGAATTCGGCCTGCCTTCGGTGTTCCGCCTGTCTGATCCGGAAGAGACGGAGGTGGGGATGCGCCTCTACGGTGTCCAGGGAACCGTCCTGGACCGCCTGCTGCAGCTGCGGGGCTATCAGCCGGGGGAGCGCTGCCTGCTGCTGGGGACTGCCGACGGGGAGAAAGGTTATGCCCGTAGGGTGCAGAAGATGGTGCACCGGATAGCCAAAAAGCACGGAGCCATGTCTACCACCGGATACGTAGCCAAAAGGTGGGAAAGAGGGCGCTTCCACGATCCCTACATGCGGGAAGACCTGCAGGATTACGGCATTATAATTGATACCCTGGAGTGCGCCGTCAACTGGAGCGACCTCGAGAGAGTCTGGCGGGAAGTGCGGGAATTTTGCAAATCCCGCCCCCGGACGGTATGTATGTCCCATGCCTCCCACTTCTACCCCCAGGGCACTAACCTCTACTTCATTTTTATCGCCCAGATGGACATGGAAGAATACATCCAGTATCAATCGGGGGTAGTGGACCGCATATACCAGGCAGGAGCCGCCTTGAGCCACCACCACGGCATTGGGCGTATGCTGGCCCCCTGGTATGAAGACTTCATGGGGGGCAATGAAATGGAACTCCTCCGCGCGGTAAAGCGTCACCTGGACCCCCATTCTATCATGAATCCCGGGGGCAACTTAGCCCTGGACTTCACCGGCAAAAAGCGCCACTTTTTCGGCCTGGACTCCTCCCCCGAAGAATAACCCCCTGGGGCATGCAGGTTCAGGGTTTTAGGAGGAGGTACATAAGGTAAGCGTCTACCAGTCCGTGGTGTTGGTGCTGGAAAGCCAGGGGCAGGGTCCCTACCACTGAAAATCCCATTTGCTTCCATAAATGCAGAGCTGGTTCATTGGTGCTGACCACCAGATTTAGTTGAATTGCCACAAAGCCTAATTTCTGGGCTTCTTCCAGGGAATGGGAGCACAGTTGGCGGCCTATTCCCTGTCCCCGGTGCTCTTTCTTTACCATATAACCAGTGTTAGCCACGTGGGATCCCAGAGGGGGTTGATTGGGTTTTATGTAATAAGTGCCCACCGTTTCTCCTTCTTTTTCTGCCAGGTAAACCCCGCTTTTGTTTTCCATCCATAGCAGGTAAGCTTCCTCGCGGCTGGTGTGGGGGGAGAAGGGGTAGGTATCCCCGGCCTGCACTACTTCGCGAAAAATGGGCCAAATAGCGGGGAAGTCTTCTGGACTGGCTTCCCTGATGGTCACCATGGATGATACCTTCCTTTCTTAATAAATAGGTTTGATTGCCGGTTAGTAAAAAGCTCTTTTTTGATCCTTTTGGTAGGACCGGAATCGACTGCGTATACCAGGGTGAGCCCCTTCCCTTTTTGGTTTTATTCTGATGAGGTTAAAGCTGAAGGTGATGGGTAGGGTTACGCCCGGATATTTTTTCTTGTAGAGCAAGGTGCTCAGGAAGGGGGCGTAAGGCTGGACTTGATGGAGTATACATCCCCGCGGAAGTAAAAAACCAGGTAAAAGAAAGGCTCCTCCTCCTGGGTATGTATGGTGCGGTTCATTTGAAGCAGCGGTTGTCCCGGGGAAATTTCCAGGAGAGAAGCCAGTTCCTGGTCGGCTGAGATGGAACGGATTTCCACCAAGATTTTGCCCAAAGGTATTTCCTTGTGATACACCAGATATTCATAGAAGGAACCGCTCAGTTTATCAGGATCCACGTTTCCCACTACCTGGGGGAGGAGGAATGAATCTTCCACTGCTATAGGGACCCCGTCTGCCCGTCGCAGGCGCCGGAAAAAAAGGACTTCTTCCTCGTAAGAAGTTATTTGGAGGGCTTCTTTCGCTTCCGGGGGGGGGAGTTTCAAGTTCAGCTCCAGTAATTCTGCTCCCGGTTGAACTCCTCTTTTGAACATCTCCGCTGAAAAAGAGACCAGGTTCTCCAAGCCATCTTCCGGGCGCCTTCTGCACACCATGGTCCCCACCCCTCGGCGGCGGTAGAGGAAGCCTTCGTTTACCAGTTGCAGCACCGCTCTCCGCACGGTTTCTCGTCCTACTCCGTATTCTTTCATTAGTTCTGTTTCCGAGGGAATAAGCTGGTTTTCCTTCCATTCCCCCCGGATGATTTTTTTCTTTAATTCCTGGTACAGCTGTCTATACAAAGGCAAGCCGTTTTCCTGGCTAAAAAGCATGGTTCACCTCCTCATCCTCATCTCCTCATCTCTTTATCTCCTTATCCCCTCACCTACTCACCCATTTCCCTACGCACCCATTTACATACTCATATTACCATTAATAGGGGCTTTTGATCTATAGCTAATTTGTCTGAAGGTATCAGCGGTGGTTTAGCTGTGGGGCTAAAGCGCCCCAAGAAAAACGGAAACCTGGTGAAACATAATTTCATGACATGAAAAATAATTTGCATCCCGGCGGATTCTGTCGTATACAAAAACCAACCCCTCCTTAGGGCGCATTTATTTGGTGGCTACCCCTTGACAGGAGGGGTAGAATACCGTTATAATCAGAAAAGCATTTTCACATCATGGAATTTATGTGCGGAAGAATGAAGCTCCAGCCCGCAAAATAAGTTGAAGTAAGTTAGCAGTCCTCGTAGTTACCGGGCATTTGATTGATTGAAAATAACTAATCAAGGAGCTTCAAACCAAAACTTGTTTAATCAATAATCCAGGAGGTAAATATTATGTTTCAAGCTTCTGCATGGACCCACGAAACCAAGGCAACCCATCATCCCTATCATACTTCTTTAATTTTTAAGCTGCAACAAATCCAACGGCAGCACGGTTATTTGCCCGAAGAAGAACTGGAAAAAATGTCCAAAGAGGCGGCAGTCCCCCTGGTAGATCTTTACAGCCTTGCCACCTTTTATAAGTCCTTTAATCTTTCCAAGCCAGGCAAGCATCATGTGTGCGTGTGCAGCGGCACGGCTTGCCATGTTCGTGGAAGCCAGCGGGTTTTTGAAGAGATAACTGCTCAGGTAGGGCTGGACGGTCAAGAGGGCACTACTCCCGATGGGCTCTACACGGTTAAAAAGGTGAACTGTCTGGGTGCTTGCGCTTCAGCTCCTTTGGTAACCGTGGACGGGAATTATCACGGCCAGGTAACCCCGAAAAAAGCCCAGGAAGTAGTTAGCCAGGTTGACCCTGCTGGGAACCCTGCTGGAAACCCTGCTAGAGACAAAGAAGGGGAAAGCGTGGAAAAGGTGGAAGCTGGATTAAGCCGATAAAGGTGGCAGTTGGAGATATGGGTTTTTCCCAGTCAAGCGCCCGTTCAAGTATTAGTTTGCCCGTTTGAATATAATGCCCGTTTGTATATGGTATATGATAAATGAGATTTTCTTAAATCATGTTTACTCCCCTCTTTACCCCCTCAGCTGTAGTTGGAGGGCTATGCGTGGCTTTCTTAGCAGATAATTAGGCAATCAGAGAATCGGATAAGCAGGTAATTAGGCAATCAGAGAATCAAGTATCAGGACATTTAGGTGGTTAGAAATAAGGAAAACATGCAATATAGCTTTCCCATGCATATTTAATCAGTTGAGTGCCGGCGACGGTCGAGGGTAGCCAATTAAGAGGGTAGCCTGCGAAGGGGTAAAGGCTGAGCCGTGCACTGGCTTCGGAGTTGACCCGGAGCTACAGCCTACGCGACCTGATAAAGATAAGCGACCTGATAAGGAATTAATAGACTGAGCAGTACTCCCCGGAGTTATCCTTAGGATATATTGGTATTGGTAATAGTTATGCTTTAAGTTGTTTCTTGAAGTTATTTTTGGCGCAGGAAGGAGTTTAGATATGAAAGTCCCTCTTCCTTTAGAAAGCACTGCCCACTTGTCCCGCCTGCGGGAGTCCCTAAAAAAGGACTACCTTTACTCCAGATTCGTTTCCGTGTGCGGGGATACCGGGTGCAGCGTGCACGGCTCTCATCAACTGAAAGACCTTTTCACCTGGTGGATCAACGAAAAGGGTCTTTCTTCTCAAATAGGGGTTAAATCCACTGGCTGCTTGGGGCTGTGTGAATGCGGGCCGGTAGTGATAATTCATCCGGAAGAAATTTTCTATCAGCAAGTAACCCCCGAAGATGTAAAGGAGATAGTAGAAGAAACCCTTTTAAAGGGTGTAACTTTGGAGAGGCTTCTTTATCGAGATCCCCATACAGGCGGGACGGTGTTGAGGGCCGGGGAGATACCTTTTTACCGGCAGCAGGTGAGGAATCTCCTGGGGAACAACTGGAGGCTGGATCCTACCAGTATTTACGATTATTTAGCCCATGACGGTTACTCCGGCCTGGGCAGGGTTTTACAAGGCATGAGCTCCGCGGCAGTGGTGGAAGAAATTAAAAATTCTGGTTTGCGCGGCAGAGGAGGGGCGGGCTTCCCCACCGGAAGCAAATGGGAGGAAGCCCATCACTCAGCTTCTCCCGTCAAATACATTATCTGTAATGCGGATGAAGGGGACCCGGGTGCGTTTATGGACCGGAGCCTCCTGGAGGGCAATCCCCATTCGGTGTTGGAGGGAATGATCCTGGGGGGCTATGCCATCGGCGCCCGGGAAGGCATTATCTATATCCGGGAAGAGTATCCTTCTGCTATGGAAAAAGTGGTGGGCGCTATCCAACAGGCGGAAGAGGTAGGATTATTAGGCGAGGATATTCTGGGCAGCGGCTTTAGTTTCCGCGTGCGGGTAAGCATGGGGGCAGGAGCTTTTGTGTGCGGGGAGACTTCCGCGTTGGTAAATTCCATTGAAGGAAAAGTGGGAGAACCCCGGCAAAAGCCTCCCCACCTGGCGGAGAAAGGGCTTTACGGATATCCCACAGTGGTTAATAACGTGGAGACTCTGGCTAATGTGAGCTTCATTCTGCAAGCAGGAGTGGAGAGCTACTTACAGTTGGGCAGCCATCAATCGCCGGGCACCAAGATATTTTCCCTGGTGGGCAAAGTTCGCCACACCGGGTTGGTGGAGGTGCCCCTGGGTTTGCCCCTCCGAGAGATTATATACGGTATAGGGGGAGGCATAAAAGAGGGGGGAAGCCTGAAAGCGGTGCAAACCGGTGGACCCTCCGGGGGCTGTATCCCCCAACACCTGCTGGAGGTGCCTACGGATTTTGAGGATTTGGACCAGATAGGTTCCATGATGGGCTCTGGCGGGATGATCGTCATGGACCAGGAGACCTGCATGGTAGATTTCGCCAAGTATTTTTTAAATTTTTTATGCTACGAGTCATGCGGGAAGTGTTTTTCCTGCCGGGAAGGATTGGACCGTATGCTGGAGCTGGTGGAAGGATTTACCCGGGGCGAAGGGACCTTGGAAGAGCTGGACTTGTTAAAGGAGCTGGCTGACACGGTTAAAAACACCAGCATGTGCGGCCTGGGCAAGACTGCGGCCAACCCGGTCCTTTCCACTATCCGTTACTTTGAGGAGGAATACCGGGCCCATATACAACAGAAACGATGCCCAGCCGGGGTTTGCCAGCCCTTGATTAGGTTTTACGTGGAGGAAAGTTTATGCAACGGCTGCGGTTCCTGCAGAAGAAAATGCCCTGCTGAAGCTATAACGGGGGAGAAAAAAGAGCTCCACCACATTGAAGCTTCTCGATGCACCAAGTGCGGCATTTGTTGGGAGATTTGCCCTACTGGAGCAGTAGTTAAGGAATAATACAGCAGGCCCCATCCAAATTAAGGGGAAACCAATCATGGAATACAGTCTGTAGGAGAAAAATTACCGGAGTAAGCCAGCACTAAAAGCTCCAAGTTTATAGTTCACTGTTAATTAATCACTGATCGCTAATCGCTGATCGCTGATCACTAATCACTATCATTGTTCACTAATCATTGTTTATTGCTTACTCTTTATCGTTCATTGTATGCGGTTTATTGCTAGTGGTTCATTGCTTATTGTATATTTTAAGAGTTAAATTGCAGGGGGGTTGGATTTGAAGGAAGAACCCAGGCGGAGGAGGTAAATAAAGATATTCGAAATACCCAGGCGGGGGTGAGAAACCTGATAAATCTGGAAATTAACGGAATGGCAGTATCAGCGGAGCCGGGGTCCACCCTGTTGGAATCGGCCAATTTTTACGGAGTGGAGATTCCCACCCTGTGTTACCTGGAAGGTTTGTCTCCCTACGGGGGATGCCGGCTTTGTATGGTGGAAGTGGGGGCTCCAGGGAAAAGCCGGCTGGTGGCTGCGTGCAGTCACCCGGTGAGAGAAGGGCTCCGGGTGAAAACTCACACGGAGAGGGTGATGAAGCACCGGCGCCTGTTGTTAGAGCTATACCTGGCTACTTGTCCTTCTTCCAAACAGCTGCAGGACCTGGCTTCCAAACACCACGTTACCCAGGTACGCTTTAATCCCCGGCATCAGGAGTGCATTCTTTGTGGCTTGTGCGTCCGCATGTGCCGGGAGCAGATGATGGGTAAAGCCATTGGATTTGTAGATCGGGGAGTGGAGCGCCGCATTGCTACTCCCTTCGATAAAAAGTCAGAGGACTGCCGACTTTGTGGAGGTTGTATGTACGTGTGCCCTGCCTGTCAGGCCCGCTGCCAGGGCCCTCAGGAGAAAAGCCCGGTTTGCAATGCTTGTTTGAATTTGTATCCACCCTGTGTGGAGCAAAAGGAAGAAGCCTTATGCTACTTGGACCCTTGTGTAGCCTGCGAAATGGACAGCGCCAGGGCCAGGACCTAGTTCGGGCTGCTCCCGGCAAATTAATATAGAATTGGAAAGGAGTTCCTTTAATCATGACATTTTCCAGACCTAACGCGACGGCGGCGACTCTAACCAAAAACCGCACGGAGGATTCGGTCAGTCCTTTCAGCGGTATGTGTGCCACCTGTATTGACGGGTGTATAGGAATGTGTGAAATTGGCAAATCTGCTTATCGGGGACCGGAAACTTTGTATCCTCAACCTTTTGGCATTATCACTACGGCTTCGGAGAAGGACTATCCTGTGGATTACTCCCATTTTTCCATCATGGGCAGCGCTGTGGGTGCCGAGGGAGTGGAAGCCGACAGCGACCAGGCTATTTTTCCCAAGGTGAACCTGGAGACCAAGGTGGGAAAAGGGGAAGGGATTAAACTCAAGCTGCCTTTTGCAATCTCCGGGATTGGATCTACCAACGTGGCCAAGAACAATTGGGAAGGATTGGCGATAGGGTCCGCTTTGGCGGGCACCATCCTTACTATTGGTGAGAATGTGGCAGGGATGGACGAAGAAGCCGTTATTAAAGACGGCAGGATCGTCAGCACCTCTGATTTGGATAGGAGAGTGCGCCTTTTTCAGCAGTGGCAGCAAGATGGTTATGGCGCTATCGTGGTCCAGGCCAATATCGAGGATACCCGCCTGGGGGTGCAGGAGTATGCCCTGCAGGAACTAGGGGTAGAAGCGGTAGAGCTGAAATGGGGCCAAGGTGCCAAAGACATTGGCGGCGAGGTAAAGATCAAAGATGTGGATAAAGCAAAGATGCTAAAACAACGGGGATACGTAGTGCTCCCTGATCCGGAAGATCCGGCAATAGCGGAGGCTTTTCACAAAGGACACTTTAAAGAATTTGAACGCCATTCCCGGGTAGGGATGGTGGAAAAGGATTCTTTTATCCAGAGAGTGCAGGAGCTTCGGGAAAAGGGCGCCCGGTATGTTTTTCTGAAGACAGGGGCGTACCGTCCGTCGGATCTGGCCCGGGCAGTTAAGTATTCGTCCCTGGCGGGCGTCGATATGCTGACCGTGGATGGCGCCGGTGGAGGCACTGGAATGAGTCCCTGGAGGATGATGAACGAGTGGGGAGTGCCGGCAGTGGAACTCCATTCTTTACTATACGATTACTG
>CAZXDQ010000003.1:0-20502 GCA_964639405.1 uncultured Syntrophomonadaceae bacterium
AAGGTTTTTGGCTTTTTTTGCCGACTTCAGGGGTTCAGCGCATGGGAAACCTGTGTAAAATCCACGGCGGGCAAGGGCTAAAGCTAAAAGGAGATTAGTTTAGCTCAAAAGAAACAACTCAGTCTATAACTTCTCTGTCAGGTCGCGCAGGCTGTAGTTCCGGGTTACTTCGCCATTAGCAACCTGACCATCTTCGCTTTTTAACGGCCTTAGTGGAAACGATTAGAGTTAGATAAGACCAGGAAAAAACAGGGAGGAGGCGGAGAATTGCGCTAGACTTAAAAAATTTAGAGGAGGATGCTTATGCCTATTGACCTGCAAATTGTAGGGAAAGAGTTGGAACCTCTGGAATGCAATATCGAAAAACGGGATGTGATGCTGTATGCCCTAGGGGTGGGGGCGGGGGAAGATCGGGAGGATTTGAAATACGTTTACGAGGGTCAATTGGAAGCTCTGCCCACCTTTGGGGTAATACCGCCTTTCCCTTCCCTGACTGGCTTCGCCGGCATGGACGGCGTAGAAATCAATTTAGCTATGCTCCTTCACGGCCAGCAGTACCTGGAAGTGAAAAAGCACCCTACACCGGTCCAGGGAAAACTCATTTCCCGCCCCCGGGTGGCCAATGTTTTCGATAAAGGTAAGGGGGCTCTGGTGGAGCTGGAAGTTAATACGGAAGATGAAAAAGGAGAAGTGGTTTTCTTCAATCGGTTCGGGGCGTTTGTCCGAGGAGAGGGAGGATTTGGCGGCGAGAAAGGCCTTGATCCCGGATACGAACCTCCTGAACGAGGCCCGGATCGGGTGGTGGAGATGAAAACCCTGCCCCAGCAGGCACTTATTTACAGGCTGTCGGGTGACTACAACCCTCTCCATGCCGATCCCGAGTTTGCTGCTATGGCTGGTTTCGACAGCCCAATACTCCACGGACTTTGCTCCTTCGGATTTGCCGGAAGGGCAGTGTTAAAGGAGTTCTGCGGCAATGACCCTACCCGCTTTCAGGCTATTCAGGTGCGCTTTTCCCGCCACGTGTTTCCTGGAGAGACCCTGGTGACGGAAATGTGGGAAGTGGATCCTTCCCAAATAATTTTCCGCACTAAAGTGGCGGAAAGGGACGAATACTGTATTACCAACGCTGCTGCTTGGATACTTCCAGGTTCCTAAAACTAGAACTGAAAACGAGTAGAATGGGAGCGGATTTTATTTAAAGAGGGAGAACGGCTCCCCGGGTGAACCTGCCGGGGGTTAACACCAAGGGGGCCTGTATAATTTAAGTAGGTAAATGGGGGTTGTACGTAGAAAGAGACCTCCGGCGGATAGAAGCCGTAATCCCAAACCCCAATAGGTGTTGACCCAATAGTGCTGGTAGAGAAGGAGAAAAACTGATACAATTGTAAAAGTGACCAAAGAAAGAGGGGCATGGGCACGTCAATTTACATGCCCCTTCTACATGGAATGCTGCTTTGCCATGGCAGCTAGGCTTAAACTCTTACTTGAACTCTTAAAATAAGGAGCAGTAAACACTTACCATGCAGCTTACCTGGTGGCACTATGCAGGTATGTTAATAGCCCTGGGGTTAATTTTGGGGGTGGGAGTCTACTCCCTGCGGCGGGTGCAATCTTCGGAGGACTTCTCGGTGTGCAGCCGGGAAGCGGGTTCCATCCTGGTAGCGGGCACTATCCTGGGAACCCTTATCGGGGGAGCCTCTACTGTAGGCACTGCTCAATTGGCTTTTATGTACGGGTTATCGGCCTGGTGGTTCACCCTGGGAGGGGGCCTGGGCTGCTTAATTATCGCCCTGTTCCTGGCCAAACCGATGCGGGAGACTTCGCTGGAGACGGTGCCCCAGTTTTTGGCTAAAGGATACGGTGCAGCGGCAGGAAGCATTGCGGCCCTTTTTTTATCCCTGGGGATGTTTATTAACGTGGTGCCTCAGATTTTTTCTTCGGTAGCCCTCCTGCACGGCTGGCTACCTATGGATTGGCGCCTGGCGGCGGTGGGGACAGTGGCGCTTATGGTGGCCTACGTGGTGTTTGGTGGATTGTGGGGAACCGGACTTATGGGGATCAGCAAAGTTCTCCTTACTGGTTTGGGGCTCCTTACTGCCGGAGGCTTGGCATGGTACTTTATGGAAGGATGGGAAGGTTTAAGAGCTTCTTTCCCTCCTTATCCCTGGTTTAGCCTCCTGGGAAGAGGTGTAAACCAGGATTTGGCAGCCGCTTCCGCCATGTTGGTGGGCGTTTTTTCCAGCCAGATTTATTTCCAGGCTATTTTCTCTGGACGGGACGTGCGGGCTGCCCGGGGCGGCGCCTTCTTGAGCGCTGTCCTTTCTCCCCTCATCGGCATGGGGGGGATCCTGGTTGGCATGTATATGCGCTTAGGCCATCCGGAAATAAACCCCCACCAGGCCCTCCCCCTGTTTATCCTGGAGTACCTTCCTCCCTGGTTCGCCGGAGTAGTTTTTGCCACCCTGCTGTTGGCTACGGTAGGGACCGGAGCGGGATTAACCCTGGGTATTAGCACTATGCTCAGCCGAGATATTTACCAGCGAATATTCCCCCGCACAGGAGATCGGGCTATGCTGCTGGTGTTCCGCCTCACCATTTCCACAGTGCTGTTGGCAGGGCTGATAGTGGTTTTTATTTCCGGGGGAGAAGCGGTGATTTTGGAATGGAGCTATCTTTCCCAGGGGCTGCGGGGAGCAGCAGTTTGCTTTCCCTTGTTGGCCTGCATTTTTTTCCGGGACCGGATTGCTCCCCGGGCAGGTTTTTGGTCGGTAGTGCTGGGACCCTCAGCAGTACTGCTGGTCCTTGCCCTTCCGGTAGAACTGCATCCCCTCTACCCGGGACTGGCGATGAGCGGAGCCCTTCTTCTGTGGGGTTACCTGGTTAACCAGGCCCCCGGGAGGGGACAAGGATGAAGGTAGTCTTTTGGGGGTTTGCGCATAACAGGAGGCTTTAGGGGGAAGAGGGAAGGAAGGAGTGGGGTTGAGAGTTAACGGCTGAGGTCCAGGGCTAAATCCAGGGCCCGGGAGCCGTGGGTCAGGTAGCCCAGGGAGATCAGATCCACCCCGGTCAGGGCAACTTCCCTCAAAATTTCCCGGGAAATACCACCGGAGGCCTCGGTCAGGCACTTTCCATTAATGAAATTAACTGCCTCCCTCATTTCCTGGATGCCCATGTTGTCCAGCATAATTACGTCCGCTCCGCACTCCAGGGCTTCCCGGACATCTTCCAGGCTCCTGGCTTCCACTTCTACCTTTATAGGAAAACCGCAGTTAAGCCTCACCTTTTTTATCGCTTTTGGGATGGAACCCGCACCCTGGATATGGTTGTCTTTTATCAGGACCATATCTGACAGGTTCATGCGGTGGTTTTCTCCCCCTCCCATCCTTACAGCGTATTTTTCCAGGCTTCTCAAGCCGGGGGTGGTTTTGCGGGTATCGGTAATGCGGGTGGAGGTACCTTCTACCGCCCTTACTGCTTCCCGGGTAGCTGTGGCAGTGCCCGAAAGCCGCTGCAGGAAATTCAAAGCCACCCGTTCCCCGGACAGGATAGACCTGGTAAAGCCTTGTATCCGGGCCAGGGCTTGGCCCGCGCTGAAAGCTTCACCTTCGGCTACTTCTGCCGTCACTTCAGTGCGGCTGTCCAGTTGAAAGAACACCTCCATGGCCACCGGCATTCCAGCCAAGATTCCTGCTTCTCGGGCTTTTATTACTCCCTCCGCCCAGCTCTCTTCCAGATAAAAGACTCCGTCGGTAGTGCGATCTCCGGAAGCCAGATCTTCCTGTAGCGCGTTCTCTACGGTTTTTTTGAAAATCAGGGGATGCAGCAAAATAACCCTACCTTTCTGGGTCAGGAGTTGCGATGATTCCAATTTCACCGCTGCCGTCGCCCAGCCAGGGGCAGCGGTGATCAAGTAAACTCCAGCATGCGGTCTAAGGATTTGCGGGCGCGGTTGGCTACTGCTTCCGGCACCGTAACCTGGGGCCCCATCATTTCCAGGGAAGACAGGAGCTTCTGCAGGGTAATTTTTTTCATGTCGGGGCATACCATATAGGGAGATAGGGGGTAAAATTCTTTACCCGGGTTTTCCCGCTGCAGCCGCGGAATGATGCCTGTTTCTGTGCCTACCACCAGGGAGTGATGCTGGCTTTCCCGGGCGTATTTAAGCATTTTCCCGGTGGAAAGGACCACGTCGGCTTGTTCCACCACCTCGGGTCGACATTCGGGATGAACCATCAAAGCCGCCTGAGGGTGTTTTTCCCTTGCCGCTGACACATCCGCAGCCGTAGCTACATGGTGGCTGGGGCAATAGCCTTTCCATATCCTTATATCTTTTCCCGTCTGCTGGGCTACGTAAGCCCCTAGGTTTTGATCTGGAACGAATAAAATTTCCGGTGATTCTATAGAAGCCACTACCTCCACGGCGTTAGAAGAAGTAACGCATATATCGCTCTCCGCTTTTACTTCCGCCGAAGAATTGACATAACACACCACTTCTGCCTGGGGAAACTGTTGTTTGGCTTCCCGCAGAGCTTCTCCGGTAATATAGTCCGCCAAGGGGCAACCCGCCTGGGCTTCCGGCAGCAAGACGGTTTTCTGGGGAGCTAAAATGGAGGCCACCTCTGCCATAAAATGCACACCGCAGAAAACAATGACTTCTCCCTCCGATTCTGCAGCCTGCCGGCTCAATTCCAAAGAGTCCCCTGCTATATCGGCAATTTCCTGGATGGCCAGGGGCTGGTAATTGTGGGCCAAGATCACTGCATTTCTCTCCACCTTGAGCTCTTCAATCTTTTCCTGGAGGTTGGCAATGCTGTTCATTTAGTTTACAACCTTTCTGGTTAAGTTTCTATCATTATGCCAGCAACCGGGTGTCTTGTCAACTGTAAAGTCAACTTCTGGCAAAGTCACTCCCTGGCAAGGTTGCTTATTTATTCCAGGCTATCCGGTTTTTCCAGAAACCCCGCCTGTTCCAGGGCTTCCTCGATCTTTTCCATGGTGGTCTCATCGGGGGCTTCCAGGGTATGCAGGTGGCTTCCTCCAGTGAGGGAAGAAAGGGGCTGGGCTTCCGTCTTTTGCACTTTCTCCAGAAAAAGTTCCAGATCCCGCCGGCTGTCCATCATCAGGCTCCCCCGCAGATCGCCGTAGATAGGATGCTCCACAATGACATCCAGCACTCTTCCCCCCTTATCCAACACTATTCCCAATTCCTCCTTGATATCTTCGCCCCGGTGGTGGCAGGAAACTATGCGCTGCACCCAGTTCTTTTTCCCGGAAGGAAGCATCATGTAGCCCTGGGGGGTGCTGACAATCCCTTGTCCTGCCGCCCGGAGGATGGCGATATCCTGCACAATGACCTGGCGGCTAACCTGGAATTTTTTGGCTAGCTCAGCGCCGGTAAGGCGTTTTTCAGAACTGTTCAACAGCTGGAGCAGCTTTTCCCTTCTGCTTTCCCCATCCATGCTCATGTCACCCGCCTTGGCAAATTTTACTTTATGATCTTAGCTCGGTTTTGGCTCGGCATTATCCGGTTTATGATTATTTGATTCAGTGGAGCAGGAAGCCGGTCACCTCTTTGCCCCAATCTACTTCTTACCTTCTAATAATTCTTGCCTTGCTTTAGTTTATCCTGCTCTTTTCTTCTAGCGTAACACAGAAAGGGAGATAAATATAGACAATTTCCTTAAGTTGTTTAATTTTTAGGCAGGAATTAAGCCTTTAAATAGCCAACCAATAATAAAAGGCATTATTGGCATTCTCCCATCATCCCTTGATGAAAGCCATCAACTTTTATTAGAAGGGGGCTTAAGACTACTTAACTAGTAACTCAGTCCGTTAAAAAGCGAAGATGGTCGGGGTTGCTAAGGGCGGAGTAACCCGGAAGGATGCCGTAGCAACCTGATAGAGATTTGATAGACTGAGTGATAAACTTAACTATTTTATTTAATACCGCGAGGAGGGGGATTTAAATTGGACCATAATCCGCTGCACCGTCTGCTGCAACCCGATTCCGTGGCTACGGTGGGAGCCGGCAACAACCCCATGAAAATGGGGACTTTGCAGGCCTTAAGCATTATAAAGGATGGTTTTCCGGGCAAGTTTTTTCCGGTCCATCCCAACCAAGAAACCGTATTGGGGCATCCAGCTTACCCTTCAGTTTATCAGCTTCCCGAAACACCTGATTTGGCTATGCTGGTAGTTCCTCCTGATCAGGTGATCTCCCTGATGGAGGCTTTTGGGAAAATTGGCACTCCCCGGGCAGTCATAATCAGTGCTGGGTTTAAAGAAACCGGGGTGGAAGGCAGGGAAATGGAAGAAGAATTATTACGGATTTCCAGGGAATACGGCATCCGCTTTTTAGGGCCTAACTGCATGGGGATTCTGAATTCGGAACTCCCCCTCAACGTCACGGTAGCCTCTATGCCTCCCCGGGCTGGAAAACTGGGCATGGCATCCCAGAGCGGGACCTATGTAACCCAGACCCTGGCCTATTTGCGGAAACGGGGGATTTTTTTCAGCAAAGCAGTGAGCGTAGGGAATGAAGGGGATCTGGAGATTACCGACGCCTTGGAGTACCTGGGGGAAGATCCGCAGACCGAAGCTATTGCCTTGTACATTGAAGGTCTGCGGGACGGTCAGCGTTTTTTGGAGGTGGCCCGGAAGATAACTCCCTATAAGCCGGTAGTAGCCCAATACGTGGGCGGCACGGAAGCCGGCGCCAAGGCCGGTCAAAGCCATACCGGGGCTATGTCGGGGCCTGACCAGTTGATGGATGGACTCTTCAAGCAGGCGGGGATACTGCGGGTCCACTCGGTAGAAGATCTTTACGCCCACGGGTGGGCCCTGGCCAATACTCCCCCTCTACAGGGACCGAGGGTAGGGGTAGTGACCAATTCGGGAGGCCCGGGAACCGCCATGGCTCATACCTGCAACGAAGGGGGACTGGAAGTTCCTACCTTTTCACCTTCCCTCCAGCAGAAGCTGCGCCAGCATCTCCCTCCCCACGGAGCTAGTGGGAATCCGGTAGATCTCACTTTTAACCTGGACACCGGGGTGATGACCACCACCATACCCGAGATCTTAATGGAAAGCGGAGAAGTAGACGCCCTGGTTCTCCACGGCGCCATGGGTCACGGTTTTCGCCGGGAAATTCTCCCTCATCTGCAGCAGATAATGGGAGGAATCAGCGAGGAAGAATTTCTGGGGCAGTTTTCTGACGAACTTAGCGAGATGTTAGCTTTACCCCACAGGTATGGCGTCCCCCTGGTGGTGTCTTCCTTTTTTGGCAGTGAAGATAATTATACGGCGGCCTACCAGGATTACGGCATTCCCGTTATAGACTCCCCGGAAAAGACGGCCCGGGCTATGGTGAGCCTGTGGCGTTACTCCCAGGTGAAGAAAAGAGAAGCCTCCCCTCTCCCTTCCCTCCCGGAAAAGTCAGAGGAAGGGGAAAAGATCCTGGCAGCCGCTCAGAAAAACGGGCAGGGCAACTTGTCCGAGCACCAGGCTAAAAGGCTGCTTTCCTCCTATGGTATACCCGTTTCCCCGGAAAAACTGGCCCACAGCCAAGAGGAAGCCCAATCGGCGGCTGAAGAACTCGGTTATCCAGTGGTTCTCAAGGGCTGCACCCCCGAGTCCACTCATAAAACCGAGGAAGGCTTGGTACACCTGAAGCTGCAGGAAGAAGGGGAAGTGCGCGAGGCTTACCGCTCTATCCAGGAAGCGGCGGGAGGAAACACCCCGGTTTTGGTTTCCCGGATGGTGCCGGGCGAAAGGGAGTTTATGGGAGGCATGTTCAGGTTCCCTGCTTTTGGGCCGGTGCTCCTTTTCGGCCTGGGAGGAGTTTTTACCGAAGCCCTGGAGGATACTACCATGCGGTTGGCTCCCCTGCGAATTTCCGATGCCCACGAGATGTTCCAGGAGCTGCGCTCTCGAAAACTTATTGATGCTTACCGGGGAATGCCTCCAGTGGATCAGGAAGCCCTGGCTTCCTTGCTGCAAAAATTGGGACATTTATCCCTTCAGCACCCGGAAATTAAAGAAATTGATCTGAACCCCATCATAATAAGCGGCTCTTACCCGGTAGTGGTAGATGCCCTGATGGTTTTGGAGAATTGATAGTGGCGATAAAATAGGTGCCCAAAAAACAGGAATACCAGGGAAATCAGGAAGCCCAGGGAGATCAGAGGCAAGTTAGGGCTTCCCCCTAAGGAACCTGAAAAACAAGTAGGAAGAGGTGGATTTTTATTCCCCTTCCTACTTGTTTTTTGTTGCTGTAATTTTTCAATTGAAGCTCTTCGGTTGGACCCTTGGTTGAAATTCTCCGGTTGAAATTCATTGAGGACATTTTTTATCGTTTCCAGGTTTCCAAGCCTTTGCTTGAAGTTGATGTTAATTATTCCGGTTAGCAATCGGATTTGCTAACAAGGCGGTTTATAGCAGCTTTTTTTCTTCCTGGAACCCTGGCGTTTTCGCCAGTATTACCTACTCCTTATAAGTGAACAGGTGCTCCACGTGTTCAGCGGGTGGAGGAGTGGTGAACAAGCTAACCAGGACTAGGGCCAGGAAAGAGAGGGGTACGGCAAAGGCAGCTGCTTCAAAAGGTGTCCACTGTAACACTAAAAATCCTGCCAGAAAGCTCAGTACCCCCACGATGTTAGAAGTGATGGCCCCGGCGGAAGTGGTGCCCTTCCACATGGTGCTGAGCATAGCTGAAGGACCCACCCCGGCTATGGAAGCCCCAAAACCAGCCCACATCAGCAGTATCAAGTAAGGGGGTTCCTCCCAGGCGATAGCCAGGCAAAAGCCGGTCGCCAGCACCAGAAGTGCCCTGGTAAAGATAAACTGCTTTTTCTCGCTGATTTCGTTGGCGCGTTTGGAAAATACAGTTTTTACTATATCGTTGGTGATAGTTATAGCCCAGGCTAGCACCATGGGTCCAAAGGAGGACATGGCTGCAGAAAATATGGCTACGCAAAGCAGGGCGGCAACCAGAGGGTGGAAGGCCTCCATAATGAAAGTGGGCAGGGAGGCGTCAGGGTGCAAATTGGGGTCGGCCAAGTAGGCCCGGGCTCCTGCCCCGCCCCACACTGCCAGGATCATTACCGACATGATGAGGGTAGTCCAGAGCAGAAAGGGCAGCACCTGCCGTTGACTCTGTAGCATGAGCACATTTTTTGCCACATGGGGCGAATAAGCGTAAACCACGTGACCGATGAAGATCCCAATCAAGGAGGGGACCATGAACATTTGATCCACCGGACTGATCAAGTGGGAGGCAGAAAAAGCTTCATCCTGGGCGGCCATTCTTGCGAAAACCTCACTAATGCCCCCTTCGTAAAGGAAGACGAATCCGATGAGGAAGATGACGATGGAAGTAATACACATTACTGAAGCCTGGACAATAGAGGTAAGGGTGGTGCCGTGGGTGCCTCCGAAGTAGATGTAAGCCAGGCATATCCCAGCGGTCAGCAGCAGTCCCCATTGGTAAGGCCAATCCAAAACCACTGAAAGCACGTGTCCACCTCCGGTGAGGGCGGAAGCGGCAAAGAAAATAATGCCGATGGCATAAGTAATGGCTGCCAGCACTGCCACCGTGTTGCTCTGAAACCTCTGCCCCAGGTAGTCAAAGAGGGATAGGGGACGAAGTTTTTCTATCATGTTGCGGAAGTAATAAGTGGCCAGGGCAGTGGCGATAACTGTTCCCGCCATACCCAGGTAGGAATAGTGAGCCCCCGCAGGACCGATTCCGTAAATGAATCCGGGAACCCCGATGTAGGTTACCGCGCTGGACCACACTGCAGCAAAAGCCAGGGCTACGGGAAAAGGTCCGTAGGAGGAGAGGGCTGCAGTGTAATCGCTTATTTTTTTAACCTTCCTGAAACCGTAGTAGCCCAGATACAGCATTACGGCCATGTATAATAGAAGTAAGGGAAAAATATAGTACGCAGACATAAAAGGTGGCCTCCTTTAGAGAAATTTTTTCCTCAGGGTTAATCCCAGGATAATTACTATCAGTATGGTCAACGCATTAATTAACAGGCTGACGGTGAAAATCATTCCAATAATTCCCTCCTTGTTAGTGGTGGCTCAATTCCGGGACGGTTTTATCGAAGAATCTCCCGGAACTCTTTCTTATAGTTAGTTTGCTTATAGTTAGTCTTCTATGCCAGCCAACTTTTTGGCGATGTTCTTTTTGCTTTCCATGTCGTACTGCCCCATAATGGCGATTTTTTCCATGATGGGGGAGCCGCCTCCGTGGATGCCGGCCACCTGCATTACCCCTGCCTGGGAAGAACAGAGCAGATCGCTGAGCATGCGGAAACAGCGGTGTTGATTTTCGGCAGTCACCTTGGGATTGCGCATAATGTACTTGTGCAGGAACTTTTCTGTTTCGGGATTGAAGAAATCCTCTTCCGGCGGCAGGGTGGCGGGTAGCCCCCCGGACAAATCGGCCAGGATATCGTATTCGTGGTAGACGTTAATGCCGGCGTGGTAGCGGGCTACATTGGCGAAAATTGGATCGGGGACCATGGTGCCGGAATCGTACTTGGTAGCCTTGGTGGCAGATGCGATGCCGGTACCGTAGACCAGCTCTGCCACCGTGACCAGGTCTGCCAGCTTATCCCGGACGTGGGAAGCGTTTTCTATCCCGTTGTATTCTGACACCAGGGAGGCGGCTCCCATGACCACATCAGTAATAGCTGGTTTGCAACCGGTGTAGCTGTGCCGGTGAAAAAGGGCAAAAAGCATGGCCAGAAAGCCGGCAAAGGGAGCCTCCCCGCACATGAACACCCTTTCCCAGGGGACCAGCACGTCATCGAAGACAGTAAAGGAATCGGCAGCGCCGTATTCGTCTATGGTTAGATGTTTCCGGGGGCGCGGATGGCTGGCTCGGGTGATCAGATACACCCCTTCTGTATCGGCTGGAACAGCGAAAGATACTGCGTAGTCACTGTCTTCGTCGGTCATGAAACGGGTAGGCACCACAATGATCTCGTCGGCGTATGGGGCAATAGTGTTGTGAGCTTTAGCTCCCCGCACCACTATGCCCTCTTTCCTCTTTTCCACCACCCGGAGATAGAGGTCGGGGTCTTCCTGCTGGTGGGGGCGCTTGGAGCGATCCCCTTTCACGTCAGTTTGGGCGCAGTTGCCTACCAGGTCGTTTTCCTGAAAATACTTTAAGTAGTCGTTAAAGCGCTGGCTGTACTCTGTTCCCATACGATTGTCCATCTCTTTAGTAATCACCGACAGAGCATTTAGCGCATCTACTCCCATACAGCGCTGTATGCATCCGCCGGTTTCAGTGCACAGGAATCTGGTCATTTCCTGTTTTTTCAGCAGATCATCGGTGCTGCGGTGGATGTGGCAGAAGCGGTTAATTTTTTCACCGGTAAGGTGGGAGGTGGCGGTTACCAGCCCTTCATATTCTTCCCGGGCAGCGTAGTTAAAGGTTTCAGACACCACATTAATCCCCGGCTGCAATTCGGGATGATCCCGGGGGATGCACTCACCTCCCATGTAGACGTTTTTTCTCATAGAGCGCAATTTTTCCAGATACTGTTGAGCAGTTCTCATCGTTATCTCCTTTCTCCCATTAATATTAGGTCTCCAGCTGAAGAATGGTTTTGCTTGCTGCTTCCAGGATATTGGTTGCTGCAGCGCAGCAGATGACCAAGTTAAGGGGGAAGCAGCAAGGTGCTTATTCCTCCACTTCTTTTTTAGCCTGATCTTGCAGATCTTTCCACAGTACTTTCCCGGTGCTGCTCTTAGGCAGGCTATCCACAAAAACTATCTGCCGGGGATATTTGTAGGCTGCCATCTGTTGGCTGCACCACTGGATGATCTCTTCTTCGCTGACTTTGCCCTGGGAATCGGGTTTGAGCACCACGTAAGCCCGGGCTTCTTCTCCCCGTTTGGCATCGGGGACTCCTACCACGCAGGCTTCCATCACGTTGGGGTTTTGATACAGTTTGTTTTCTACTTCCGCAGGCCAGATTTTAAAGCCGGCGGCGTTGATCATTCTTTTAGTGCGGTCTACGATGAAAAAGTAACCTTCTTCGTCCCGGTAGCAGATGTCCCCGGTGCGGAAAAAACTCTTGCCTTCCAGCTCCGTGAAGGATTTTTCCGTTTCCTGGGGCATATTCCAGTATCCTTTGAATACTTCCGGGCCGTTGATCACCAGCTCCCCTTCCTGGTTGGCTTCTAATTCCTGGAGGGTTTCCACGTCCACAATGCGAGCATCTACCTCAAAGTCGGGGATGCCGATACACTGTAATTTAGGGCGCTGCGGAGGGTTAAAGTGGGTCTGGGAGATGGTCTCGGTCAGCCCGTAACCTTCAATGTAGTCCAGCCCGGTGACTTGTTTGAGGTGTTCTCCCACTGCCTTGGGCAAAGGCGCACCCCCGCCTCCCACTACCAGCAGAGAAGTTAGATTGCGCTGGGAAAGCTCCTCTTCATTTAACAGATCGATGACCATGGCGGTGATATTGATCCAGTGGGTGCATTGAAGCTTTTCGATCAGGTCCAGGGCTGCTGTTCGGTTCCAGCGGGTTAATACTACCAGGGAGGCTCCGGCGTAAAGGGGAGCCAGCACGTTATGCACCAGCCCGGTTACGTGGAAGTAGGGAAGGGCGGAAAGGTGAACAGAGGCTGGAGTCATGGACATCCAGTAAAAAGCGCTCAACACATTGGATAGGATGGTGCGGTGGGTATGCATGCATCCTTTCGGTACCCCGGTGGAGCCGGAAGTATAAGGCAGGAGGCACAGGTCATCGGGGCTTAGCTCCACTTCCTGCAGAGATTGGTTTTCTTCCAGGACCTCCGACCACAGCTCGTATCCTGCCTGCTTGACGGCATCATTATTGACTGACTTGACCAGGTCCGGAACATCTGTCAGAGGCGCCTGGGGCAGATAATCGGAATAGTTGCCCACTATTACGTTCTTTAGCTCTACCTCTTCGGCTGAGGCAGCTTCTTGAATGTTGGGCAGCAGTTCAGCAGTAGAGATAAGCCTTTCGGCGCCGCTGTCTTTGAGCATGTAGGTCAGCTCGCTGCTGCGGAGCATGGGGTTTAAGGGAACGACTACGGCACCTGCCTTCATGGCGGCAAAGAAGGAAATAATAAAGTGCGGAGAATTTTGGGTGTAAACCGCTACCCGTTCCCCCTTTTTAACTCCCCGGCGCTGGAGGGATCCAGCCAGGGAATCAATCCCCTGGGTCAATTCCCGGTAACTTATTTCCCGGCCGTAGTAATTCAGGGCGGTGTTTCGGGGATAGTACTCTGCGGAGATCTCCACCATCCGAAAAAGGGGGATTTCCGGATAATAGAGCCTTTTGGTCAGCAGAGGTGGCCAAAAAGGAGAAGACACTGACATTTTAATAACCTCCATTCATAAAATATTCTATAAATATGTACTCGCAAAAATAATGCCAAAGTTAACAAGATGGGAGCTATTGCCAAAGGCAAGTCCTGCCCGGGAAAGCTATTGGCGGGGCTTTCAGGAAGCAAATAACTGAATTATTTGCCTTGCAGCATAGTTAATAAGAAAGTAAAATATTTAAATTTAATGTAAACTGCAGGCAGAAAGTGGTTAAAATATTAACCAGATGGTGGCTTTAACAACCAGTGATGGAAAGGGGTAAGGGTAAGGGGTAGGGTATGCGATGGCTCTTTTAAAATTTGTTGTTGGTAGCCTTAAGTTATCTTGACTGCCTAATTGGTCCCGTTATCTGCATTCATATTTGAGGGACTTTTTGAAAAGTGTGAGCCCCATATTAACAGTTTATTTTAAAAAAGCCTAAGCAATTGTGGGTAGGGGATAAGGTGGCAAACCCGGAGTGGAAGTGGAACCGGGGAAACCATTTAGGGTTGCGGTTTCTTGGGAGCCAGATCCTTTAAAGGGCAAACTATTTTTCTTTGGGTTCACCATAGAGGTGGTGCTCGGTCTCTATCCGGTAGTCCTTAATTTTTTTCAGCAGGGTGGCATGGTTAATCTGTAGTTTTTGCGCGGCTTGCCTGACACTGTTGGATTGAGCAAGAGCTTTTTCTATCGCGGATTTTTCCACTCGCTCCCTTGCCTCCCGCAGGGGAAGGACCTGGTGCGTTTCCGCCAGGATCTCATCGTTTTTAGGAGTTTCTCGAATTTCCTGGGGCAAGTCCTCGGGAGCTATGTGATCGTTTTCGCTCAATATGCACAGCCTCTCCATGAGATTTTCCAGCTCCCTGACATTTCCCGGCCAACAGTAATTGACCATCATTTCAGTGGTTTGGGGTAGAAATCTTTTGCTCAATTGGTACTGTTTGTTAAATTTGTTTAAGAAGTAAAGGGCGAGAGGGGTGATATCCTCTTTTCTTTCCCGGAGAGGGGGCACTTCCACGGGCACTACGTTAAGGCGGTAAAAGAGATCTTCCCGGAAGGAGCCTTGCTCAACCAGCAGGGAAAGATTGCGGTTGCTGCTGGAAATTATCCTTATATCCAGGCGTACTGGTTTAGTACCTCCCACCCGGTAAATTTCTTGATTCTGAAGGGCCCGCAGGAGTTTAACCTGGAGGGCCAGGGGGAGTTCGCTGATTTCATCCAGCAGGATGGTTCCCGTGTTGGCCATTTCCAGCAGCCCGATTTTACCCTGTTGGCTGGCTCCGGTGAAGGCTCCTTTTTCATATCCAAAGAGTTCGGATTCCAGCAGGTTGGAAGGGATGGCGCCGCAGTTTATTTGGATGAAGGGACCTTCCCGGCGGGAACTAAACTTGTGGATAAGCTTGGCGATCACTTCCTTTCCGGTCCCCGATTCCCCCTGGATGAGGACGTTAGTGTCGAAAGACGCCACTTTCAGGGAGCGTTCCAGGGTATTTTTCATTAAAGGGCTGTGGTGGACAACATCTTCCAGTTCCAGCTTCAACTGCTTGTTCCGCAGGTTTTTCAGTTCGGCGTAATACCTGTCTGAGAGAGTTTTGCTCTTTTCCAGTTGCCGCTTCAAGTTGTTCAACTCGGAAATATCTCGGCAGTTGGTAATCACTTTGTCCACGTTCCCCTTGCTGTCGAAAACCGGGGTTCCAGTGGAAAGGAGTTCTTTACCGGTAAAAATCTTCTGGTAGACGGTGACTGGTTCTTTTCGTTTTAAAACCAGGAGGCTGGCGGAACTGGAAACTATGCCTTCTTCTACCAGTTCCGCCATGTGTTTCCCCAGGTATCGGCTGGCTTGAACTCCCACAATTTTCTCGTAGTTTTGGCTTACCCAGCGGAAATATCCCTGCCCGTCTACGATAACTATACCGTCGTGTAAGGATTCCAAGATTCTGTATAAGTCGTCCTGTTGTTCCACAGTAATGATTATCACCCCAGTTGGAGATTATTGGCTATTTCTTTAGATTAGCAGGGCTTATTTAGCCGAATTCTTTGCCTACCAGGGAAGGTTCGTGCCCCGGCAGCACCAGATGCTTTCCGTCGGCTTCCGCTACTACCTTCCAGGCGCTGTCGTACCACTCGGTTAAGTTGATATGGATACCCGGGGGCAGGAAGGGGACATCCGGGCGGGAAGTCAAGGGGTGTTTTTCCCCGCGGAGGTCCTGCATTTCGCTGATTACCGGGTTAAGGTTGTAACTGGAATACATCAGGTCACCGGCCAGGACTATTCTACCCATTTCCGTATCTACGGCTACTGCTTGTTGCCCCAGAGTATGCCCGGGCACCGGAAAAACGCTGACTCCTTCGGCGATTTGGCATCTCCCTTCCAGCAGGGCGGTATCCATGCGTTCCAGCTTCCCGAATAATTCAAACTCGTACACCAACCGGCTAACGGGGACTGGGTTCAGGGCGCTTTCCCACTCCTTTTTCTGGACGTAAATGCGGGCATGCTTAAATAGATCCAGGGTGGCCACGTGGTCAAAATGCAGGTGGGTCAGGATTACCGCGTCGATGTCTTCGGGGGTTTTGCCTACTTCCTGCAGGGCCTTTTTGGTGCCTTCCAGGCCTCCCCCGGATACGGGAAAGCCGTGAACTAAACCTTGATGATCCGGAGTGTCGATGCCGGCGTCTACCAGGATGTTTTTCCCCGGGGCTTCTATGTAGAAGATAAACACGGGAGCGTTAACCAGGATGTCCATTTCCCCTAGCATGTAAAGTACTCCTTTGGGAGCGGAAATCTCCCCCTGCTTCAACGGTACTACTTTTGCTTTACTCACCATTTTTCACCTCCAAAAGGTGGTAGGAATTAAGCTTTTTATATATTATAATTATAGTAAGAAGCATGAATGCATACAAGTACTTTTACTTCAATTGTGAAAATTGCAAACAACGTTGGGCCTGGACGCCGTGTAGAAGTTCCCGGCCTTTTTTTCCAGGAGTGGCGGTGACGGGGAAATTTTAAAATGACAAGAGGAAAAATCCTTTTGCATGTCGAAGGGAAGTTGTAGAAGGAAAAACCAGAGGTTCTAAGGATATAATCGAATCCGGTCAGGAGCCTGGCTGGACTGCGAAGAAAACTTGCTCGAGGGCTGGAAATATAGCTGAAAGAGAATACTACCAATAATGAAGGTTTTAGAAAAGGGGCGAGAGCATGTTCATGTTTAACGGTTTCACTGAAGGGGCACAACATGCTATGGTGCTGGCTCAGGAGGAGGCCCAGAGGTTAAACCACCGCTATATTGGAACTGAGCATCTGCTCCTGGGTCTCATCCGGGGAAGCAGCGGCGCTGCCTCTTCCACTCTGGAAAATTTGGGAGCGGAGTTAGAATACGTGCGCCAGGAAGTAGAAAAAGTGGTTCCCCGGGGTGAAGAAAGCACTTTGGGAGAAAAAAACTACACTTCCCGCTTGAAAAAGAGCCTGGAATTAGCTATAGAAGAGAGCCAGATTTTAGGTCACAGCCACATAGGAACTGAACACCTCCTGCTGGGATTGTTCCGAGAAGGAGAAGGAGTAGCCTATGGGGTGTTGAAAGGGCTGGGTATGGAACTGCAGAAAACCCGGAAAGAAATCATGCAAATGCTGGGCAAAGAACAAGGGGGAGGAGGAGAGTCTTCCTCGGGAAAATATCATCCCAAACCCCAAACTCCTACCGTGGATACTTACGGCAGGGATCTGACCCGCCTTTACCGAGAAGGTAAGCTGGATCCGGTTATCGGCAGGGAAAGGGAAATGGAAAGATTGGTCCAGATCCTTATCCGCCGTACCAAGAACAATCCCTGCCTGGTAGGTGAAGCCGGGGTAGGGAAAACTGCCGTGGTGGAAGGTTTAGCTTCCCGGATTCAAGAAGAAAAAGTTCCCGAAATGCTGAGAGATAAGCGGGTGGTTTCCCTGGAGCTTTCCGCCTTAATTGCCGGCACCAAATACCGGGGTGAGTTCGAAGAGAGGATGCTAAAACTCCTGGAAGAGCTTCGCCAGGCCAAAAATATTATTATCTTTATCGATGAAATGCATACTATCATCGGAGCGGGAGCGGTAGAAGGAGCCATCGACGCCTCCAACATTCTCAAGCCCGCCCTGGCTCGCGGAGAAATCCAGTGTATAGGCGCTACTACCCAGGAAGAGTATCGAAAACACGTGGAAAGGTCCCCGGCCTTAGAGCGCCGTTTTCAACCGGTGAGGATAGATGAGCCCACCGAACGGGAGAGCAGAGAAATACTGGAAGGTCTCAAAGAGCGTTATGAAACTCACCACCGGGTGTCCTTTAGCGATAATGCCCTGAAAGCTGCTGTGAGGCTCTCCGGAGGGTACTTATCGGATCGCCATCTTCCCGATAAGGCTATTGATGTTATTGACGAAGCCGGCGCCCGGGTGCGGATAAACGCCCCTTCTGCCGATGCCGAAGCCTCGGTGGACGAAGAAGACATAGCTGAAATAGTATCCAGTTGGACCGGAGTTCCAGTAAAACGCCTCACCGAGGAGGAATCGCGGCGCCTCATCCGGTTGGAAGAAGAACTCCACAGGAGGATAGTGGGGCAGGATGAAGCGGTAGGAATAGTTTCCCGGGCAGTGCGCCGTTCACGGACGGGGATGAAAGATCCCCGTCGCCCGGTAGGTTCTTTTATCTTCCTGGGTCCCAGCGGAGTGGGGAAAACCGAACTGGCCCGCACCCTGGCTCATTTCCTCTTTGGCGAAGAAAAGTTTCTAATCCGCATGGATATGTCCGAATATATGGAGAAACATGCAGTGTCGCGCCTCATTGGTTCGCCTCCGGGTTACGTGGGACACGATGAGGGAGGCCAGCTGACGGAAAAAGTGCGGCGCCATCCCTATTCGGTGATCTTGATGGACGAAATCGAGAAAGCCCATCCGGAAGTATTCAATATTCTGCTGCAGGTGCTGGAAGAGGGAAGGTTAACCGACAGCAAGGGTAAAGAAGTGGACTTTCGGCACACCATCCTGATTATGACCTCTAACCTGGGAGGGCAGTACCTGGATAAACCGGGGGTAATAGGATTCCGCGCTGAAGGTCAGGCCCAGGAATATTACCGCATGAAGCACCAGATGATGGATGAGCTGAAAAAAACTTTCCGCCCAGAATTCCTGAACCGCCTGGACGAGGCAGTGGTTTTCCATGCCCTGGCAGAAGAGCACTACTATCAGATTGCCGATCTAATGCTGGAAGAGATGAACCAGCGGATGAAGAGTTACCAGATGGAACTGGAAACTACTGCCCGGGCCAAGAAGCAGCTGGTGCAAAAGAGCATGCATTCCGGCAGCGGAGCGAGGACCCTGCGGGTGCACCTGCAGAAGCAGTTGGAAGACGGCATTTCCGAGGAGATGCTCAAGGGTCGCTTGAACAGGGGAGACCTGGTGCTGGTAGACGTAGAAAACCAGGAGATGGTATTCAAAAAGAAGGAAAGAACCACAGTTAAATAAACACTTTAAGGATAGATGGGCAGCGCGCCATGCAGGGGAAAAAGTTTGTTGCTACCTAAGTATATAGGAGTATATAGGAGACCAAGTGTGTGCCTGTTTATAATTATGATAATCTATAATAAGGAAATTTATTAGGGGGGAAGGCTAGTTTCCCCCCTTTTTTACGGACTTTCCTGGTTTTCAGGCCCTGGAAGTCTTTCTTCCCCCTGTTCGGGGAAGAAATCTTCCTGCCCTTCCTTTTCCCCGCCTTCCGGAACATTCTCTTCAGGTGGCTCCTGCCAGGAGTCTTCCCCGGAGGTGTCCTCCCCGGGGAAAGGGTCGGCTTCCCCTCCGGAACCGAAGGGTAGTTCCCCTTCGGTTCCTTCCGGCTGGGCAGGGGTAAAGCCACCGTCGGCTTCCTGGCTGCCTCCCGCCCCGGTAAAATTATCCATAAGCCCATCGGGGGCCAGGTTGCCGCTGGGACTTTCCGGGGCGCCCGGTTCACCCATGCCGGGCTCCCCCATGCCTGGTTCTTCTAATCCTCCCGGCATACCCGGCATCTGGGGAGAATCTGTCCCGTTGGGGGCTGCCTCTTCCTCCATGCCGGTTCCTGCCTCGGGCAGGAAGTAGCCGTCCCGCGCCAATTCAAATTCCCGGTAAGCCAGATAGTGTTGATAGCGGGAGGTGTATTCCTCCATTTCGCTGCCCAGTCGAGCCAACTCCCCGGCGGCAGCTTCTGCCGGGGTGACGTAGCCTGCCTCTAACTGGGCCTCCATGGCTTCTTCCTGGAGCTTACCTTCCCGCAGACCTTCCTGGGCCCGATATTTATTGTTTTCTGCTGTTTCTAAAGCATAGTAGGCTTCTCTAACTTCCGCCCGGGCTTGGTCATGGGCCTGCAGGTACTGCAGCCTGGCATTCTCTATCATCAGCTCTTCCATTTCTTCGGGATCGTCGAACTCTTCCTGTAAGTCCTGGTAATTTTCCCGGTGCATTTCCACTATCCCCGCTTGCTGGGCGTCTTTCACCGCGGCTTCCAGATCGATGTTTCCTGTTTTGGGGAGATCTTTGTCTTGGGGGGAGAATTCCACCAGCTTGAACTCTGTGCCGGGTTCTTCTCCCATCATCATGCACAGTTCATCTTGCATGCTTCGCTTTTGGTTTTCCAGTTCCTCCAGTCCCTCCTCGGATTCCCGGATCTGGGAACGGGTTTCTTCCACTTCCAGTTCGCTGCTGTATCCTTCTCCCAGGCGTAGTTTTTCGTTTTCCTTGGTTTTTTCCAGGTTATGGTGAGCTTTTTCTTGTAGTTCCTTGCTCTCCTCCATAATTAAAATGCCGGTGAATACACTTGCTGCCCCGAACTTGATCATTTCCTCCTGAATAGATATGAAATCCCTGGCATTCTCTAATTCTTCTTCCGCTTCTTCTATCTGATTATCCAGGACATATTTCAAAGAAGGCATGATAATTTCAGTAAGAGATGCCAGGGTAGCTAGTTGAGCATCGTATATTAGTTTATTAATAACCTCAGTTAAATCCTCGATAGTTTCATCCTCAATTTCATTATTATTCTCCTCTCCATTATTATTTTCTTCTTCATTATTGTTGTTGTTTGAGTTGTTGTTTTCTGTTGCTAAATCTATAATAACCATAATAAGCTCTACTAATTCTCTAACCTCTTCTT
>CAZXDQ010000004.1:0-20335 GCA_964639405.1 uncultured Syntrophomonadaceae bacterium
AGAAGCACAGGCACATTAATTTTTGCTAAATCCTCAATAAATTTTTTACTTTCTGGTGTATCTAATTCTTCCGAGATAGAGTGAGTATTATCAGCTTCTATATAACAGTGAACACAACCCTGGTTGCAAAGACGAGTACAGTTCCATACTACTATTGGACCTTGCTGGCGGGTGGTTCCCTGGGATGCTCCTTGAGAAAAGCGGGTGTACCTTAGATTATCTCCGGGAGAAAAAGTTTCATTCAGCAAAGTGGTGAGGTTAATCATTGGTATGTTCCTCCAGGTTGCATTTATTTTGATGATAAAAAATACTTGAGCAGAGCTTCCATGAGGCCAGAAATCGTATACTCTTCTGCTTCCACCTGGGGGTAAAAGCCTTGCTCCTTTATAGTACCGCTAGTGATGGGGCCTATGCTAGCCAGAGTTATATCTTCCAACAAAGGATAAGCTTCTGTTTCCAAAGCATGGAAGAAATTGCGCACAGTGGAAGGGCTGGTAAAAGTAATAGCGTGGATTTTTCCCTCTCTTAAAAAGTCTTTTAATTGACTCGGATCCCCTTCTCCCTCAACGGTGTGGTAAGCACAGACCTCATCTACTTTTATACCCTGTTCTTTCAGTTTTCGGGGCAGTACTTCCCTAGCTTGTGCCGCTCGAGGCAACAACACCTTTTCTCCTTTAACCATAAGAGGAAGCATTTCATTCACTAAATTTTCTGCCTGGTATTTTTGAGGGATCAAATCAACTTGTAAATGTCGTTTTTGTAAAGCATTAGCCGTGCTGGAACCAATGGCCGCTATTTTGATTCCTGCCAGATTCCTGATATCGGATTCCAGGGCAGCCATGCGGCGGAAGAAAAATTCTACCCCATTCACACTGGTAAATATTAACCATTGATAATTAGATAGATAGCGTAGAGCTGAATCCAATTCATCCCACGCTGGAGGGGGATTGATTTTGATAACCGGAAACTCCCAAGCTTCTCCTCCCCACTTTTCAATAAGATTAGTAAGTTCTCCAGCCTGTTTTGCTGCTCGGGTGACTAGAATTCTTTTTCCAAAAAGAGGCATATTTTCTCTCCAGGAGAGTTCTTTTCTTAAAGATACCACCTCTCCCACTACCAGAACCGCCGGTGGAGATATTCCGGCTTTTTCTGCCCTGGAAGGAATTTCTTGAATAGTAGCCTCTAAAGTGGTTTGTTCTGCTCTGGTGCCCCAGCGAATAATAGCAGCCGGTTTTTCCGGACTAATTCCTCCCTCTATTAATTCCCTGGCAATGGTAGTTAAATTTTCTACCCCCATCAGGAAGATTAGAGTTTCGGCAGCATTAGCGAAAAGAGAATAATTAATTTTTCTCTCCACTCGAGAAGAATCTTCATGGCCAGTAATTACAGCAAAACTGGAAGCAATATTTCTGTGGGTAACTGGTATACCGGAGTAAGCTGGCACAGAAGTGGCGGATGTTATGCCTGGAATAATTTCAAAAGGGATTCCATATTTACTTAACTCTTGAGCTTCTTCTCCCCCTCTTCCAAAAACAAAGGGGTCTCCTCCTTTAAGACGAACAACTTTATTTCCTTTTTGCGCCCATTCTATAAGTTTATGGCTAATCTCATCTTGAGGGACTGTATGTTGGCTAGAAGATTTTCCAACGTATACCCTGGGGGTTTCTGGAGGTGACATATATTCAAGGCGGGGAGAAACCAGGCGATCGTATATGAGCACATCAGCCTGTTGGAGACATTCCCATGCCTTGATAGTCAAAAGGCCAGGATCTCCAGGGCCGGCTCCTACCAAGTATACTTTTCCCCTGCTTTCTTGGTTCTTCCCCTTCACTAAAGGTCCCCCCTGGAGCGCAGTTCATTTAGGATTTTTCCTGCCCCCTTCTTTAGCAGATCTCGGGCAAGTTGTTTTCCTAGTTCTTCGCATTGGGAAGGATCTCCCTTGATTTCCTCTCGGAAAAACGGCTTGCCCTCTGTTCCTGCTACCATCCCGGAAAGGCTCAGTACTGGTTCTCCGGTAGAAGTTTGTTTGTCTATAGAGGCGAATCCTGCGATAGGTGCCTGGCAGCCTCCCTCTAATTCTCTTTGAAATGCCCTTTCTGCTTTTACCCTTTTCCAGGTTTGGTTATGATGAATGTTTTCCACCAATGCAGCTGATTGTTCGTCATTTTCTCGAATTTCTATGCCCAAACCCCCTTGCCCTACTGAGGGCAAGCAAATTTCCGGGGAGATTACCTCAGTAACATAATGATTTAGCCCCATTCTTTTTAAACCTGCCATAGCTAAGACAATTCCCTCAAATTGGAAGGTTTTTTTTAACCGAGTGGGGAGGTTTCCCCGAAGGGGAAAAATGGTTATGTCTGGAAAATAGTGGCTTAGTTGGGCAGCACGTCGTAAACTACTGGTGCCTATGGTGCTTCCAGTGGGTAATTGGCTTAGAGGAATATTCTTATTGCTAATCCATGCATCTCGGGGGTCCTCTCGTCTGGTTACGGCGCCCAGCATTAACCCCGGAGGGAGCTCTGCAGGCAAGTCTTTTAAGCTATGGACCGCCAAGTCAATTTCTTCCCCTGCTAAAGCTTCTTCAATTTCTTTGACAAACACCCCTTTGTTCCCCAAGGTTTTAATGGGGGCATCTTTCAACCGGTCTCCAGTAGTTTTAATAACTTTAGTTTTTATTTCTATCCCGGGGTAGAAATCCCGAATTAAACTGATTACTTCTTCAGTTTGCTTTAGAGCCAAGTTACTGCCCCTGGTTCCCACCATGAATGATTTCATATTTTAAAGCTTCTCCTCTTTTCTGTATTCTAAGCGGTTTACTCTTGGTATTTTATAAGACTCCAAACTATCTCTTCAAATTCTTTGCCCTCATTATTTTGGTAAAAATACACGGCTTCTGGTTGCCCTAAACAGCTCAACACTTTTCTTCTTTTAACCGGATCAGAGCAATTTTTTAGCAAATATTTTCTAACCTGCCCCAAAAAATTAAGCAAACTGCTCCACTCGGTTCCGTATTCGTGCTCCATTTTATCTCTGAGAGCACGGGCAAGAGCAGGGCTGTTACCACCGGTGGATACACTTACGGTAAGCTCGCCCCGGTGCATTACTGCTGGTACCGTAAAAGTGCAAAATTGGGGGTCGTCCACCACATTAACTAGTATGCCCAGGCTGTGGGCATCGCTGGCGATTCTCTGGTTTAATTGTTCACTGTCAGTGGCACAGAAAACCAGGAACACCCCCTGAAGAAGGGAGCTTTGGTACTCACTAGCTAGGTGTAATATTCGATTATTCCTAATTAGGTAAAATAACTCGGAAACAATCTCTGTGAATGGAGCTATTATTTCTACTCGAGCCTGGTAAGATAAGAGAGTTTCCACTTTGCGTTTTGCTACCTGACCTCCGCCTATTACTAAGCACCGCTGGTTTTTAACATTTAAGTTTATCGGATAAAATGCCACTCCCATTCCTCCATTCGCCTGGTTAGTTAAAACCCTTAACCAAAAGGCCTAAGTCTTTAGCGGTTATACTGCTTAGAGGAGCCGGAGTCGCTCTCTTCCTGGTATGGACTTATTCCAAAAGCCCGAGAAATACTTTGTGAAGCCTCTTCGCCCTGTTCATTTTTAGCCATCTCTTTTAGCCAAAGGATAGGATCTTTAACCAGCTGGTTCATAATTCGTTTGCCCATAGTTTCAATAATTTTGCGTTCTTTAGGAGATAAGTGAGATAACCTGGAAAGGGCTTCTTGCTTTTCTTTTTCCCATACCTGTTCTCCTTTTTCTCTAAGGGCTGCAATTACAGGTTCTATCTGGGCAAGCCGATACCATTCCATAAAATTGGAAATTTCTTCATTTATTATACTGGCAGCTTGTTCGGCTTCTCTTTCTCTGTTTGCCTGGTTGGCGGCGACCACTTCTTGCAAGTCGTCAATGTCATATAGATGTATTTTTGAAGAGGAACAGACAGCAGGATCCACATCCCTGGGAACCGCCAGATCAATTAGAAATAGTTTTTGCTGGGCACCTAAGCATGACAGTTTATCTATCATATACGGGTGTATTACATAATGGGGTGCTCCGGTGGAAGTTATTACTATATCTGCTTCTTTTAAGCTTTCCTGTATTTGAGAAAAGTCTAGGACTCTTCCTGCGAACTTATCTGCCAATTCCCTAGCCCTATCTCTAGTTCGGTTGACTACTAAAACACCGGAGGCCCCTCCATCTAACAGGTGTTTAAGAGTCAGCTCGCTCATTTCTCCGGCACCTATCACCAACACTTTCCGGTTATCTAAGCTCCCTAGAATCTCCTGGGCCAGCTTAACTGCAATATAACTCACGGAAGAAGCATGATCATTGATTCCCGTTTCTTGATGCACTCTTTTCCCAGTTTTAAAGGCTTGTTGAAAAAGGGAATGAAAAACCTTGTCTGTGGTCCCTATATCGCAGGCTGACTGGTAAGCTTCTTTTAGTTGACCAAGGATTTGGGTTTCCCCCACTACCATGGAATCCAATCCGCATGCTACTCGGAAAAGATGTTGTACCGCTTGGCTACCTTGATAGTGATATAGTATGGGAGTTACCTGGGAAGGGGATAGTTTTTTAAAGTATCCAAAGAGATCTATGGCGATTTTAGGAGCGTCTTGGGGACAGGAACACAATAAATACAGCTCAGTGCGATTGCAGGTAAACAGAATCAAGTTTTCGGAGATTTGCTGATTTTTTAAGTACTGATGAGCTTTCCGGATTTGGCTCGGGGTGAAAGATAGCTTTTCCCTAACCTCTACTGGAGCAGTATGGTGGCTGAGACCTACTACGGAAATATTCTGCATGTTGGAGGGCTCCTTTGTCTTACATTTTTGCTATTTTAATCACCAAGCGGTTTTAAATACAAATTTAATAGCTTATTACAGGTAATTATCACTCATCATACCACAAAGAAACAACTCCTGACAATTCGCTTACCTTGTAAAAAGCTGTAAAGGCAAAGGTATAAATTATTTCAGATAGAATTAGGGGGATAGTTTTCGTCCTCTATGCTAGTAATGGAGGGTTCTTTCCCGCATACAGGGCATAGGGGATCTTGATTGTAATTAACATCCATAAAACTCATTTCCAATCCGTCAAAAATTAACAGCCGGTTAAGAAGGGAAGATCCTGTCTCCAGCAACAGTTTGATAGTTTCAGTTGCTTCAACTATTCCGATTAACCCGGGAGCAATTCCAACTACTCCCGTTTCTTGGCAACTAGGCACTGCACCAGGTGGAGGTGGTTCTTTGAATAAGCAGCGATAACAACCGCTAGCAGGAGGGAAGAATACGGAAGCTTGCCCTTCAAAGCGCATTACACTTCCGTATACGAAAGGACGGCGGTGTATTACGCAGGCGTCATTGATCAGGTAGCGGGTGCGAAAATTATCACACCCATCTACTATCACTTGGTACCTGCTAATAATATCTTCCACATTGTCCACATCTATTCTAAGATGATGGGTTTCCACCTTTATGTAAGGGTTTAAATTTTCTAAAGTGTGTTGGGCGGAATCAACTTTATTTTTTCCCAGGGTGGGCTCTCCATGGAGTATTTGTCTCTGGAGGTTGCTTAATTCTACCCGGTCACTGTCCAATAACCCCAGGGTGCCTATTCCTGCAGCGGCTAAATAAAAAGCTGCCGGCGACCCCAATCCCCCGGTGCCCACTACAAGCACCCGCGAAGATTTTAACTTTTCCTGCCCTTCTTCTCCTATTTCCGGCATTACCAACTGCCTACCGTATCTTTGGAGTTCTTGTTCAGTTAAAGGCATTGGTGGGGGCCTCCTTCCCAGTATTTCATGAAAATTGATAAGGAAAAGACTTATTGTTCGTATTTACGCAGCAGCTCGTAAGGTCTAAAAGTACTATTAACCGGAATTAGCACTTTCTGTTGGGGATGGGGTGCCCGGTTTATTTTATTTCCGTCTTCGTCGAATAACTGCTCAACTTTTATAGTAAAGGAGTCACGATAAGGAGAAAGAACTTCCAAGCTGTCTCCTACTTCCAAAAGATTTCTTTGTTCTACTAATGCCATTTTATTATTTGGCTGGTAGTCTAAGACTAAACCAGCGAGCTTACACTGCTTATAGTAACTAAATTCCTCGCCGGGATCGGCCTGAAGGGGGTTTCCGTAAAAAAAGCCGGTACTGTAAGGGCGATGACTTACTTTTTGCAGTTCTTCTATCCACTGAGGATCGCAGTGGTAACTTTGGGGATTATCTTGGCAGCGTTTCAAGGCTTCCTTATAAGCTTTTGTTACAGTAGCTACGTAATGAATAGTTTTCATGCGCCCCTCAATTTTAAACCCCTTAATTCCTGCCCCCATTAAATCGGAGAGGTTTTCTATCATACAGAGATCCCGGGAACTTAATATTTTACTTCCTTTGTCGTGTTCTTCTATAGGTAAGGGCTCATGGGGCCGGTATTCTTCCACTAAATAATATTTCCAGCGGCAGGGTTGGGTGCAATCTCCCAGATTCGCTCCGCGTTCGGTAAAATAAGCACTTAACATGCAGCGCCCGGAATAAGCCATACACATTGCTCCGTGGACAAAGGTTTCTAACTCTATACCAGGAACCTGGTCCTTGATTTCTTGAATTTCTTCTAGATGTAACTCTCTAGCCAGGTTTATTCTGGCGCAGCCCTGTTGATGCCAAAATTTAACATTTCGCCAGTTAGTTACGTTTGCCTGGGTACTTAAATGGATAGGAACACTGGAGGCATTTTCTTTTGCTATTTCCAATATTCCCGGATCGGAGATGATAAAGGCGTCTACACCTGCTTTTTCTAGATAGTGTAAAAGGGAAGGAACTTGGCCTAAATGGCGGTTGTGGGGGAAAATATTAACAGCGGCGTACACTTTTACCTGGTGATGATGAGCAAAATTTATCCAGGCGGCTAATTCTTCCGCCTGAAAATTTGAAGCACCAGCTCGCAAAGAAAGCTCTTTCAAGCCTGCATAGACAGCATCTGCCCCATAAAGAACCGCTATATGAAAGCGCTCCGCGTCTCCTGCAGGTGCTACTAGTTCAGGCTCAAAGTTGAGGTCATTTCTTTCCAGTTGCCACCCCTCCCTTCACTTTAACGGTTATCTCTAACTTTCCTTTTATACTCGATATGCTCCTCGTGGGTCTCGGAGAAATAATGTTCACCTGAACCATCTTCTTTGGCCACGAAGAAAAGATAATCGGTATCTGCTGGATAAAGGGCAGCTTCAATAGCTTTTGCTCCTGGAGAAGCGATGGGACCCGGAGGAAGACCGGGGTGTTCATAAGTGTTGTAAGGATGGTCAGACCTTAAATGGGCGTAAGATAGTTCTTCTACTCTTTCCCCAAGCACATATTGTACGGTAGCGCAAGCTTGCAAATAGGGATAAGTTTCATCCTCTAATCGGTTGTGAAAAACGGAAGATATTTTTTCTTTTTCGTGACTAACTTTAGCTTCTCTTTCAATGATGGAGGCCAGGGTTAGCACCTGATGCATATCCCCATTAAATTCTTCTCCCCTGCTATTTTCTTCTATTTCTTTCCAGTTTTGTTCTAAATTTTGTAACATGGTTATTATAATTTCTTCTTCGGTGGCATCTACCGAAAATTCATAGGTATCAGGGAAGAGATATCCTTCCAAGGTATATTTAACTTCATCTGGTACTTCTTTTAAAAAGGGAAACTTCTCCTTGATTTCCCTTCCTGGCTCCTTGGCGGCTTCTACAAAACTTCTTTGATTGGTCAACTGCTTCTCATACAACCTTTCTGCCATCATTTCTATTTCCCAACCTTCAGGAATGGTAATTTGTTCTACCTGGTGTTCCACCTCACCTTCTACCAGTTTATTCATAATGTTGGACAATTCCATCGAAGGACTTAGAAGGTATGTTCCGGCTTGTATACCTTCGTTTGCATTTTGATAACGGAGATATAATTGAAATATAATGGCGTTGTGGATTAATCCTTCGTTTTCTAACTTATTAGCAATTTGAGAAGAGGAAGTACCAGAGGGTATATTAATTTCTATGAATTGGTCCTGATCAGGATCCACTGGTAACGTGGCCAGATAAAACAGGTAAGCAGTGGCTGCTAGTACTATAGTTACCGCTAAAAGAGTACCGGCAATCCAGGCAAATCTTTTACTGTATTTGAAAATCCCGGGTAGATTGTTTTTCAAATTGAGTTTTAAAATACTTTTTTTTCTCACCCTGGAGGAGCACTCCTTTCAACCTCTATCTCTAGTAAACAGGTGCCCTTGGAAAGGGCACCTTCCAGATTATAAATTATGTTTTTATCCCTTGTTTTACATTAACAGTGCCCTGTTTCTTATATTCTTCCTCTACTTGGGACAATTATTAAACTGGAAAACTAATCATTAAACAATATACTTAAAGTTCTATTACGCTTGTTAAATTTGAAAACAAATCTTGGTTGGGGGGAAAATATTTACTCATCTTCTCCTTCTTCTTCCCATTGCTTTAAGCGTTCTTCCCATTCTTCAGCTACTCGATTCCACTCTTCTTCATCGTCCACTTCTACCAGGGTTTGTTCCCCTTCTATTTCCTCGATTCTAAAAATGTAAGCTTCTTCCCCACTTTCCCCTTCTTCTTCCTCATCTTCTAAGGGGGCTAATACTGCATAATTCTTTTCATTAACTGGAAATACGTCAACTACAGCAAATTGATGTTCAATCCCTTCTTCATCGACTAAAATTACTACATCTTCTCTTTCTTCACTCATCTTTAACACCTTCCTTGGGTTTTGATAGTAATATGATTGAGGCAATAAACTAGATCATCCCTGGGGTTGTTTACTTTCCAGGTAAGATTCCAGGATTAACACTGCTGCCAGCTTATCTTTTACTATTTTACGCTTACTTCGGCTCACATCAGCTTGTAAAAGAGTGTTTTCAGCCATTCTGGTGGTAAATCGCTCATCCCAAAGAAACACTGGTATACCAGTAACTTTTTGAAGTTCCTCTTTAAAAGCTTCTGCTTCTTTGGCTGTTTCTCCAGCTTTTCCACTCAGGTGAAGGGGGTAGCCCACTACCACTTCTTGTACCTGGTACTTATGACATATGTTTTTAATTTTGTAGATATCTGATGAAAGGTGCTCCCTCTCTAAGGATAGTAGACCTTGGGCAGTGATTTGTAGTTCGTCACTTACCGCTACCCCTATTCTTTTTCCCCCGTAATCTAATCCCATAATCCGCATTTTAAATAATCCTCCAGCAGAACTGAGGACAGGCAGCACCGCAGTACCCACAGAAAAAACAACTTTCATGATCTACCACGGGACCTGCCGTGTTCCAGGATAGGGCCCCTTGAGGACAACTTTCCACACATTTTCTACAAGTAGTGCATTCTTCGGGAAGATGGAGCAGCTTTCTTGGTTTTCGGGTAATTTTATCCTGGATCTCCTCAGGAACGCTTTGGTTGCTAAAAAAATGCACCGCATAATCTATTTCTTCAGCAGTTCCCATTCCTAATGCCACCGCGTCAGCTGGAACCTCATCTCTAATAAAGGATAGGGCTTCTTTTGCTCGTTCTTTTAGATGCCCACCCGCTAAAGGTTTCATTATGTAGATACCTTTACCTCTATTCCGAGCTTCATCCAGGGCAAGCATCATATCTTCAGCGCTTCCATCCCTAATCCCCATACTTGACAGGTTGATCAAGGGGTGAATTACTTGCACTTCTTTCATATGAGAAGCAGCCTTTACTGCTGAAACGTAATGGGTAGAGATGCCTACTGCGCTAATGGTTCCCTGCTCCTTACACTCGTTCCAGTATTCCAAGGCTGGTAAATGGCCCTGCAATGTCTGGGAAGATTCTTGCTCATGGAGTAAAAATATATCTATAACTTCGCGGTTTAACTCTTTTTGGGCTTTTTTTAGGCTAAATTTTGCTTGTTCACGCGTGTACGCGTAAGCTTTAGTAGCAATAACCACTGGAAAGGGATAAGAGGAAAGGGCTGCGCTGATTTGAAAGTAATTTTGATAAATTTCGGCAGTATCGATAAAGTTTACGCCGCTTTCCAAAGCCTTCAACAACAAGGTTGAACTTTGGTTAAGGGAGTAATTGTGCTGTAATGGGCTGAGAGTTAAGGAACCGTAGCAGAGTCTGGAAACTCTCAGCTTGCTTTCTCCCAGCGTCCGGACTTCCAAGATGGCGGCCTCTCCTCAATAACATGCTCAAAGTTCTTTTTCTTGATGGAACCTGTCAGCCTGCTTTTCGGTGTGATGAATGTAATTTCTTACTAGCTCCTCTAAGAGTTCATCTCTTTCCACTCTTTTGATCAGGCTTCTGGCACTGCGGTGGCTGGTAATGTAGGCAGGTTCGCCAGAAAGCAGATAACCCACTAACTGATGCAAGGGGTTATAACCCTTTTCTTTTAAAGCAAAGTATACTTCTAACAGTATCCTTTGAGCTGGGTTTTCTTGGTCATCTTTGGAAGTAGTAAAATGAACGGTCTCTTCCCATTCCTTTCCATGGGGGCGCTCTTCCAATAAAACCCCCTCCTTATCCATGATAAACCTGGTTATTTCCCTCAGGAAGAACGGGCTTTATCTTGTTGCTTTATTACCAGGTTTTCTGCTTCTTCTAATGCCTTAGGCAAGCCTTCTGGATTTTTCCCTCCTGCTTGGGCCATGTCTGGGCGTCCTCCCCCTCCTCCACTTATAAGGGGAGAGATTCCCTTTACCAGCTCGCTTGCGTTGATCCCTTCTTCCACCAAGTCCCTTGTCGCTGCAGCAATTAGCATGACTTTGCCCTCATTAACAGCTCCCAAAACTACTACTACCCTCTCCGTTCGTTCTTTTATTATATCTGCCATTTCCCGAAGACTATCCATGTTTTGGGCGGGAGTTTGAGCACTGATCAACTGGAAATCGCTTAATACGTTGGCTCTGCTTATTAAATCTTCTGCCCGATAAGAATACAGTTCTCTTTGTAATTTTTGTTGATTATCCTCCAGAGCGCGATAACTTTCCAGCCATTCTTGGAGTTTCTCTTCCAGTTGTTCTGGCGTGGTTTTTAGGGCAGAAACTACCTGCTTTAGCTGTCGCTCTTGGTGGCAAACTAACTTTCTGGATTCTTCACCGGTTAAGGCTTCTAAGCGGCGAACACCAGCACCGACACTTTCTTCTCGTCGTAGTTTAAAGAAACCTGCTTCGCCGGTAGTGTTTAAATGAGTGCCCCCGCACAGTTCTAAACTATACTCGCCAATTTCCAGTAACCGGACATGTTCAGTGTATTTACCTTCAAAGAGTGCCAATGCACCTTTTTCTTTGGCTTCTTCCAAAGTGGAAAAGTTAATTTTAACTGGTAAGTTGTGGCGAATTTTTTCATTAATTTTTCTTTCCAATTGTTCCCATTCTTCTTCTTGGAGGGGGCTAAAATGGGTGAAGTCAAAGCGTAAGCGGTCAGGTTCCACTAATGAACCGGTCTGATTAACGTGTTCTCCCAGGAGATCTCTTAGTGCCTGATGGAGTAAATGGGTGGAAGTGTGACTTCGGCGCAGGGCTTGTCTTTTTTCTTGATCTACTTTGGAAGTTACCGCTTCCTGGAGTTGAAAAGAACCCTGTAATATTTTAACTTTCTGCACGATTTGCTCGTACTGGTTATAGTATGTGTCCATAACCCGAGCCATTCCCTGCTCCTTTGATAAGTAGCCGGTATCACCTATTTGTCCTCCTGATTCGGGATAAAAAGGAGTAGGATGCAGAATAATTTCTACCTGATCCTCTTCTTGAGCTTCCGTACATTGACTTCCCTCTTTAAGCATACCCTTTATAACACTTTCTGTTTCCAGCCGGTCATCCCCTACGAATTCACTTTCTAAATGAGAAATTTCATCCCAGGCAGCATGAGAAAAGACCCCGGGATTCTTGGCAGATTTTCTGGCCCTTTCTCTCTGATCTTCCAGATGACGATTAAATTCTTCTTCCTCGACTTCCATATGGTGTTCTGCCAGGATTTCTTTAGTTAGGTCTAGGGGGAAACCATAGGTATCGTATAATTGGAAAGCTTTTGCCCCGGGCAAGAAACTTTTGCCCTGAGAGTTTAACTTTTCCAGCTCTTCTTCTAATAACTGGCAACCCTGGTTTAAGGTTTCTTGAAAACGTTCTTCTTCTATTTTTATAATTTGAGTAATGTACTCTTCCCTCTGCCTTAATTCCGGATAAGGCTCTTCCATCAGGGAGATAACCCGAGAAGCAGCCTCGTAGAGGAATATTTGATCTATCCCTAGTAATCTTCCATGACGTAAGGCTCGTCGCAGAAGCCTTCTCAATACGTAACCCCGGCCTTCGTTGGAAGGGAGCACCCCGTCTCCTACCAAAAAAGTGATGCCCCGCAAATGTTCGGTTACTATTCGCAAAGAAATATTATCCTTGTCGGGAGTAGTTCCTGAGGAGGCAGCTTTTTCTGCCAGGTGAGCCACTAAGGGAGATATGGTGTCAATTTCGTATATAGAATTAACTCCTTGCAAAGCCATGGACAATCTTTCCAGTCCGGCTCCCGTGTCTATATTCTTGACTGCCAGGTTCTCTAATTCACCTGAAGGGGTGCGATTGAATTGGGTAAACACCAGGTTCCATATTTCCAAGAACCGGTCACAATCACAGCCAACTTGACAATTTGGAGTATTGCAACCTGCTTTAGGTCCCAGATCATAATATATTTCAGAACAGGGACCACAAGGCCCCACTCCTATTTCCCAGAAGTTATCCTCTTTACCCATCCGTACGATTTTTTCCTCCGGGATGCCAATTTGATCTCTCCATATATGGAAAGCTTCATCATCTTCCAGGTAAATGGTTATCCAAAGCCGTTCCGGAGAAAAACCGAATCCTTGAGTAACTAGCTCCCATGCCCAGGCAATTGCGTCTTCTTTGAAATAGTCGCCAAAAGAAAAGTTCCCCAGCATTTCAAAAAAGGTGGCGTGCCTGCCTGTTTTACCTACTTCTTCGATGTCGGGTGTTCTAACACATTTTTGACTGGTTGCTACTCTGGGGTGGGGAGGTTGCTTTTCTCCTGTGAAGTAGGGCTTTAGGGGAGCCATTCCTGCTCCGATCAGGAGCAGGGTAGGATCGTTTTGGGGGATCAAGGAAAAGCTGGGCAAGATTAAATGGTCTTTTTTTGAAAAAAAATCCAGAAACATACTTCGAATTTCGTTGGTCTGCATAAAAAAGCGCCCTCCTCTTTGTTAAGACAATTATAATTGCTCCATCTCAGCGTGTCAATAAAACCGGAAATTTATGCATAAATTGGCAATTTACTTAGAGAAAACCTTTTCATTTTATATGGTAAAATAATTGCAGAGCAATATATGCCAGGAAAAAGTTTTTTTTAATGCAACTGTAGATTTATTGTTAAAATTGGAAAGGGTTATAATTAAGAGGATTAAAAAGTAACGGACTTTAAATATGTGCAAATATTTGAGGTGTTGATTTATGGCTTGGATTAGATTTCCTTCTTCTATGCAGCGGGGTTATTTTAAGGAGCGCCTCAATCGTTTTGTTGCGATAGTTTCTTCGGAAAGTAATGAACTGGTTAAAATACATGTGCCAAATTCAGGCAGGTTGCGAGAACTGCTGCAGGAGAGGGCTGAAGTGTGGTATACTTTAAACTCGGTTGTCTCCAGAAAAACCAGGGGTGATTTGATGTTAGTAAGGGATCCGGATACTACTTCTATGGTGAGTATAGATTCACGTCTTCCTTCCCGGTTGTTGGAAAAAAGTCTTCAGCATCCCCAGATAAAAAAAATATTTGCATCCTGGATATTTTCGCGAAGGGAGCCAGCGTACGGAAAGGGAAGGTTCGATCTCTTGTTTCAAAAAAGAAGGGGTACAGTAACTGATTATTTTTGGGTGGAAACCAAGTCGGTTACCTTGGCCAAAGACAAAACTGGTTTCTTTCCAGACACTCCTACAGATAGGGGAAGCAGGCATTTAAAGGAGTTGATCCAGCTTTCGGAAGCGGGGAATCGTACAGCAGTTTTTTTCATTGTCCAGCGGGAGGATGTAATATCGTTTTCTCCCAACGACCATAGCGATCCCCTTTTTGGTAAAAACCTGAGGGAAGCTCGTCGCCGAGGAGTTGAAGTTTACGTTTACAAATGCCAGGTCGAAGAAAAAGGTATAAAAATTGTTCGATCTTTACCCCTTCAGATGTAAAACAGTGGTAAAAAAAGTAATAGGTTCAGGAAATACCCCTTGCTAGTAGCAAATTCATAAGTGCTTTTCCTTTCATTCAAAATTATTAGAACGGTCCACAGGTGTAAGAATGGTACCTCCACCCAGCACTCTGTCTTGTCGATAAAAAACTATTGCCTGCCCGGGAGTAACGGCGGGTTGAGGCCTTTTTAATTCTACCCGGGCTCTGCCTTTTGCATCCGGGGGATAAATAATCGCAGGCACTTCCGGTGAACGGTAACGGATGCGCGCCTCGGCGGTTATGCTCTTACCAGGGGGGTCTATTTCCATAAAATTCAGCTGATGGGCGATCAAGTCTTGGGAAAAAGTTTCTTCCCGGGTGCCCACTATTAAGGTATTTTCTTCGGGATTCATGGCCACCACGTAAAGGGGAACAGAACTGGACACCCCTAGTCCCCGTCGCTGCCCCAGGGTGTAACCAGGTAGACCCTGGTGAGTCCCTATAATGTTGCCAGCAGTATCTTTAATTAGTCCGGGGGAGAATTCTACTCCTTGCCTCCTTAAAAAGTCGCGGTAGTCTCCGTGGGGGATAAAACAGACCTCCTGGCTTTCTTGTTTTTGGGACACTTTCCAGCCACGGCTTTCTGCTACACTGCGCACTTCTTCTTTAAGATAATCTCCCAGGGGGAACACAATATGAGAGAGTTGTTTTTGGGTTAAGTTAAACAAAGTATAAGATTGGTCCTTGTCTTTATCTTTTCCCTTTCTAATAAAATATCTCCTGGTATGGGGGTTCCACCCCGATCGCACGTAGTGGCCACTAGCAAAAAGGTCAGCTCCTATGGCTAAAGCTTTACTTAAAAAGATCCCAAATTTAATTTGCCGATTGCATACTACGCAGGGATTGGGAGTTTTTGCGCTGCGGTATTCTTCAATAAAATAATCTACCACGGTATTTTTAAATTGGTTGCTCAAGTTTAGCACGTAATGGGGGATATCTAAAGCATTTGCTATGCGTCGGGCATCATCTATAGCTTCCCAGGAGCAGCAGCTTTTAGAGCTGTTTTTTAATACTTCTTCCTCTTGCCAAATTTTCATGGTCACTCCTATTACCTGGTAACCTTGCTCCAACAGCAAAGCCGCAGTTACGGAACTATCCACTCCTCCGCTCATAGCTACAGCTACAGTGGTAGCTTGGGGTTCGGTCTTTTTTTCAGGAATATTTTACTCCTCCTCTCCCTGCAGTATGCCTTGGCCCCGGGTAACTTTTTGCAAAGAATCTTTTAATTCAGCGGTTTGGCCTGCAGGGAACTTAAATCTTATGTATATGAGTTGGGAATATTTCACCTCAATTATGGAGCCCCCTAAAGAAGGAATTAGTTTCATGACTTCTCCTAGGTTGGCATAGTCCACCTGCAAAGTTAGCGTAAGCTGAGGTTTTAATGGAAAAAGGTTAACTTGATCAATTACTGTTTCTGCGCTACTACGGTATGCCCTGATTAAACCTCCTTTTCCCAGTTTTATTCCTCCAAAATACCTGATCACCACCAGTTGCAAGTTGACCAGCTGTTTTTTCCTTAAAGCTTCTAACACGGGGAGACCTGCAGTTCCTGTTGGTTCTCCATCGTCGTTGGATCTTTCCCTCAATTGGCCTCCAAGTAATAAGCGGTAGGCGAATATGTGGTGGGTAGCGTCGGGATATTGTCCCCGCAAGTTATCCCGCATGGATTTGGCTTCTTCTTCTCCGCTAACCGGAGAGATAAAAGCCCAAAAACGGCATTTTTCAATGGATAGGCGGATAGATTGGGAGTTTTTTATAGTGTTATATGTTGTAGATGTCACCTTTTTCCCCTTCCTCTTACCAGTTTGCCTAAAATTTTAAGAGTTCCCCTCTTTTTCGGAGTTAGTCATTCCGTTTTTCCTTGAAGGGTGGAGTTTTTCCAGGCGTTCTTTTATACGGGCTTCTACCCCGATATTTTTGGGACGATAAAAAACACTTTGGGAAAGGCTAGTAGGGAGATAACGCTGAAGGGTATATCCACCAGAATAATCATGAGGGTATTTGTAGCCTTTACCGTGGCCCAAACGTTCCGCTCCTTGGTAGCCAGTGCCACGCAAATGAACAGGCACCAATGCAGTAGGGAGTTTGTTTGCTGCTTCCATAGCTTCGTTTATTGCCTGGTAAGACGCATTGCTTTTAGGGGCAGAAGCCAGGTAAGTAGTGGCTTGGGCTAGTATTATTTTTCCTTCCGGCATACCTACTAGATGGACACTTTGTGCGGCGGCGTTGGCTATTTCTAATCCTCGTGGATCGGCATTGCCAACATCTTCTGCTGCGCTTATCACCAGCCGGCGAGCTATAAAAAGGGGATCTTCTCCCCCCTGGATCATCCGGGCGAGCCAAAAAAGGGCAGCATCGGGGTCGGAACCCCGGATGGATTTAATAAATGCAGAAGCTAGGTCGTAATGGGCATCTCCTGCTCGATCATAGGCGAACACTCGGTGAGCCAAGGCGTCCTCTGCTATGGGGGCGGTTATTTTTTTATCTCGACCGGTTTCTTTTGACAGCACGGTTTGGGCGGCCAGTTCCAGGGAATTTAAGGCAGCCCGGGCATCTCCACCCGAATTTTGCGCTAATAATTCTAGGATCCCAGAATCAACTTGTAGAGGATGGTTCCCTAAGCCTCTTTCCTGGTCTTCTAAGGATCTTTGCAATAATACTTTTATCTCTTCTTCTTCCAAAAAAGTAAAAGTAAAAAGCCGTAGACGGGAGAGTAAAGGAGAAGTCAAATGGAAGAAAGGATTTTCAGTGGTAGCTCCTATAAACAAAAGAATTCCATCTTCTACCGCAGAAAGGAGGGCATCTTGTTGGGCTTTGTTAAAGCGGTGGATTTCGTCCAGGAAGAGGATGGTGCGTTTCCCTAGCCCACTCCAAAGTTCTCTGGCATCTCTAATAATTTCTCGGACTTCTTTGACGGTGGCCGATACAGCGTTGAGCTGGACGAAACGAGCTTGGGTACCAGAAGCAATAAGGTGAGCCAGGGTGGTTTTACCAGTACCGGGGGGACCAAAGAAAAGACAAGAAGGTATTAAGTCTTTTTCTATTGCTTTTCGTAGGGGCTGTTCAGCACCTAGTATTTCATTTTGCCCTACAAACTCTTCTATGCTGCGAGGCCGCATGCGAACTGCCAGGGGACCCTCTTTTTTTATTTTGTTCTCCAAGCTAGCGCTGAACATATCCATGGGGAAATTCCTCCTTCATGCGCGCTTGAATATATAGGGCGCATTCCAAACGCTTACGCTGTAAAGCACATTCTAAGTGATTAGGGATGGCAGGATCCCCATTAACTGTTATGGATGCTGCCCGACAGCCACCTCCACAATGGTAGCGAGCCCAACAATCTGTACAGGGTCCCACCTGGGGGCCGGTTGGAGGGAAAACTTTGGCAGGAAGGGGATATTTTACTTCTTGGGGATGTTGCACGTACCCCATAAAATACTGGTCTTGTCCCACCAGCTGGTGACACGGGTAAATTGCCCCTTCGGGAGTTACAGCTAGATACTCTTTCCCTGCACCACACCCGGATAGCCTCTTGAAGAGGCAAGGTCCCTTGTCTAGATCTATTTCGAAATGGAAAAAAGTAAAAGGATCCCCCTTTCTATAACACTCTAGATAGAATTCTGCCAGGGTTTGATATTGGGAAAAAATATAATCTAAATCTTTCTCCCCAAGAGACCATTCTTTTCCGGGTTCTGCTATGGCTGGTTCCAAGGAAATATGGCGGAACCCTTGTTGGTATAAGTGCAGTACATCGTAAAAAAAGTCCCGGTTAAAGCTGGTGAAAGTCCCCCGCACGTAATAATTTCCCGACCATTGCTGCAAAAAATTTTGCAGTTTTTCTGCCACTGGACGATAGCTGGGGCTTCCGTCGGGAAAAGTCCTCATATTATCATGCACTTCTTGTCGACCGTCCATGCTCAGTATCACACTGAAGTTTTCTGCCGATAGATATTCTATGGTATGGTCATCTAGAAGTAAACCGTTGGTAGTAAGCGTAAAACGAAAATGCATTTCCATTTCTTTCTCCTGGCGCCTACCGTAGGAAGTGATCTCCTGGATAGCCTTCTTATTGAGCAGAGGTTCCCCGCCAAAATAATCAATTTCCGCCTGTAGCCGGTTGCCACAATTCTGTAGCAAAAAATCCAAAGCAGCTTTCCCTACTTCTGGAGGCATGAGGTTATGGTTACCACCGTAATTTCCTTTACCAGCAAAGCAGTAACGACAGACCAAATTACAGCTATGGGCCGCATTGAGGCACAGGGCTTTTACCACCTGGTTATCCGGGATAGTTTCTATCTCTGGAGGTTCAGACCAGAGCTGTCCTCGAGCTATCAGGCTCCTGATTTCGTAAAAGACCTCCCTGATTTCTTCTTCGGGGTATCGCTTATGCAAAAGAGAGAGTATTTCTTGCTCGGTTCGTTCCTCGTTAAGCAGGCTAATAACCTCCCAGGAAAGGTCATCCAGCAAATGTAAGCTGTCACTTTCTACATCCAGGGCTAATTTGTGTTGGTTTATTTGAAACAGGTGGACTGCTTTTCTGGACAAAGGAGAACCTCCATTTTGAATAATCATCGGTTAAAGACTTTAATTTCATTTTAGCAAATATTTTTGGAAAGTACCAAAAAAGGACTGTCAATGGTAAGACAGTCAAAAAATTCGGCAACAAATTTAGCTTGCAAATAATAAATTAAGAGGAAAGATAGTGGGGAGACTTTTCTTCTCGTTCGCACACCTGGTTTCCTACGGTACAAGAAGTCTTACATGCCGATTGACAGGAAGTTGCACACTCCCCGCAGCCTTCCTCTTTGAATGGGATTAGCTTTTGGTAGTTTACGGTACGGATATGTTTCAAATTATACCCTCCTAATAATTAAGAATTAGTTTAGTTAATAAGGGAAAAGTTTATTGATGACCTGATCATATTATAGCAGAGTTGAATGAAGAGCGAAATATTCTTGACCAAAACTAAATGATAAGGTTTTTATACACTTTATTGAAAATGGTGTTCTTTGGAAAGTTAAAAAGTACCCCCTGGTGTATTCCTGAAACCTTGCAAAGCCTCTTCTGTTAATTGATGGGAGAGCATGGTTTGCATTACTTCCCAGGGAAGAGTCAAATATTTCGCCCCTGCTTGGTAGGCTTTCACTGCTTCATCGGAGTCTTTTAAACTGGCTGCCAGTATGTTGCCTTTTCCGTGGAGGTGAATGATCTGGGCAATATCTTGAATTAACTCCAGGCCATCTATTCCTCGCCTGGTGGCTCTGTTTACGTAAGGAGCCACAAAATCGGCCCCTGCTTGCATGGCAGTTAACGCTTGAGAAGCGGAAAAAACAGCGGTTACACAGGTCAAGATACTTTTCCTTTTTAGTTTGGGCACCAATTTTATTCCTTCCCAGCTGCAGGGTATTTTGATAATTATCCTGGGAGGAGCCATTTCCCAATAATTAATACACCATTGATACATCTGGTTTTCATCTCCTTCAGGAACTTGGATCCATAAAGGAAGGGAAAATTCTTGAATTAGATCCGGTAGTATTTGAGAGGATTCAGCATTAACTTGGGCTAGCAGGTGGGGATTGGTGGTAATTCCGGAGATCACTTCTAAATTTACCGCCTTTTTAATTTGCTCCTTATCTGCCGAATCAATCAGCAAAGGCATGGGTACTACCTCCTAAAGAAAATTTATCGCTAACTAGGTTACCACCATTACTTTGCAAAAACTATAACGGACTGCTAAATAAACTTATAAAATTTTATTAAATACCCCTTTCCTTATCGGGAAAGGGGTGGGTACGGATGAACAATTTAGCCTGAGTTTTAACTATACTTCATCTTCTTTTTTGACATGATCTATCCCTTGTCGGGAAATTTTTACGTTAACATTATCGGCAATACGCAAAGTTAGCATGTCTTCTTGAATCTCTTTAATTACTCCGTGAATCCCCCCGATGGTGACCACCCGGTCTCCTTTTTGTAATTGGCTAAGCATTTCCTGCCTTTGTTTTTGCTGCTTTTGTTGGGGCCTTATTAGCAGGAAATAGAATACCACAAAGAGTAAAATGATAGGCAGCAAACCTGCAAATTGTTCCAAAACCAGAGCACCTCCTCCA
>CAZXDQ010000005.1:0-4661 GCA_964639405.1 uncultured Syntrophomonadaceae bacterium
TACTGCTCTGGTATGGTAATATTTGAAAGTACAGCTAAACTGATATATATTTCATTTTCCTGGAGGTGGGAGTAATGTCGGAGGAAAAAGAAGATAATGATTTCAAAGAAGTGGTGTTAAACGAAGGAGATACTGAGAGTGATACAGTTAGAATATCTCCAGAGGTCATCAGTATGGTGGCAGGCTTGGCTGCCCATGAAGTAGCTGGTGTGGCAGGAATGAGTGGAAGTATAGTAGGTGGTATAGCAGAGAGATTGGGTAAGAAGGATTTTTCCAGGGGAATCAAGGTTAATCTGGATAACCAGGAAGTAACTCTAGATTTATACTTAATTGTGGAGTACGGCTATCGAATTCAAGAAGTAGCCGAAGAGCTAAAAAAGGCAGTACGTGGATCCATAGAAGACACTACTGGTTTGACCGTATCCAAAGTTAACATCCATGTCCAGGGCATCCACCTTTCCGATAGGGAAAGTGCCAGGGAGGAAGCAGAAGGCAGTTAAAAGAAAGGACCAAGTTTTGGTCATTTTTTTGTTTAGTTATTTTCTGCAGCAGGAAAAAGGAGATTATTGGAAGAATATATAAATATCTATAAGCCGCAAGTTTAGAATCTTTTGGCGCTTGAGTGGGGGGTTTTTGGAAAGAACAAATTTTCCAGGTGGAGGCGAGGACTTGCTTTCTATTAGCAAGCGGGAGAAAATCATCTTGTTGGTTTTGGTGGGGTTAATGGTAGTGGGGGGATTATTTCGTTTGGGGAGTTTCCTCCCTGCTAATGAATTGGAAATAGGGGCAGAAGAAAAAAACCTGGACTGGGAGGGGGATTCTTCAGAGAAAAAAGCAACTACAGAAGAAATAGAGGATATCTATGTAGATGTAGTGGGAGCGGTAAAGAACCCTGGAGTATTAAGCCTGCCTGAAGGGGCAAGGGTTTATGAAGCCATAGAAAAAGCCGAAGTCCAAGAAGATGCCTTAATTGAAGAGGTTAATCAGGCCCGGCCTTTAGTGGATGGGGAAAAGATCGTAGTACCTTTTCGAGAAGAAGGAGATGAAGGCTCAGTAAAAGAGGATTTAGCCGGTGATGGCAACTTGCCCTTGAAAACCAACTCTGAGAATGACAAGATAAACATTAACCACGCTAATGCGGAGGATTTTATGGAGCTTTCCGGAATTGGAGAAGTAAGAGCGCAAGACATTGTGGATTATCGTGAAGAATACGGATATTTTCAAGAAGTGGAAGGAATAAAAGAAGTTCCTGGAATTGGAGATATAACTTTCAAAAATATCCAAGACCAACTTACCGTATACTAGCAATACTTGTAATTTAATGGACTTCAATTAAAGTTGGATAGTTGGGATGGGTTGTTAATAATTAGATTAACAAAGAAATTTATAGAAAGGATAGATAGGTAGCGGTTCTTTTCAGGAATATGCTAAAGCATACTTACGAAAAGCAATCAAATAGCTTCTTAAGCTCTTTATGTTTCTTGACAGGTGGAATTCCCGACTGTGTTCCCTTTTGATAAATGTTACTTTATCAGTTAAAATCATGAGTAATAATCACAAATTAGTATAATATGGGGTAACGATACAGCGATTAAATACACTAGCAAGAATGCACTTGTCGGGAAGTGCATTTTGTTGTTGAGGATAAACTTTATACCTAACTCAGGTCTAAGGACCTTAAGAAGGAGGGTTTAAAGGAGTTATACTGTTTCCTTACTGGTTTGTAAAATAATTATCTCTGGGGAGGGATATATTATGAGTGTTAATGAAGCGTATAAGAAGATGGCTACTAGCGGGCTTTATGCAAAGCCCCCTGGTCTTAAAGGAAAGTATGATAATGTGAGGCGTTTTTGGGAAGATAAAATTACAGCTTATTTTCTTCGTCCTTTCTTAGAGGAGGCTAAGCGTAACTGCTTGGAGAATGGGCAAAAAGTGCGGATCATGGATCTAGGTTGCGGCAGCGGAGATGGATACGAACTTTTGACTGAAGTGGTTAATCATGATGCTTCCCCCCAGAAAGTACAAGTTAACGTTTTGCCGGAAGATGAAATAGATCTGTACGTAGGGGTTGACCTTAACTCCGAGCTCCTGGAACAGGGCCGGGGATATTTCGGTAACTGTGACAATGTAAAATTCCTAAAAGGTGATTTTATCCAGGGGCTGGGAGTTGAGGATGAGCCGCCTTTTGATATTTATTTGGCTAATTATGGAACCCTTTCCCATTGTACCGATGAAGAAGTAGAACAGCTGCTGGTCCGTATCATTAATCACGGCGGCAAGAGGACCCTGTTTATGGGAGATTGGTTGGGAGCTTACAGCTACGAATGGCAAAACTGGTGGGCAAATCCTTTGGAAAAGAATTATAGCATGCCCTACGTAGTTTCCTATCTGTATGAAGAGGAAGAAAGACCAAACGCAGAATTGGAATCCTTTGATATGAGGTTGATGGATCGTCCCACTCTGTTTAACATCATAAACCGAGTGTCGGAGAAAACTGGTGTGGAAATTAAAGTTTTACGGGTGTTTGACCGTTCTACTTTTGTGGGGCGGCATATTGAAACGGGTGATTATTTGGATCATCCCCAAAAGATTCGCACTGCAGTAAATTCTTTGTTAGAACCCGAGTGTAGAACTAACTTGGAAGAAGTAAAAGTTAGCTTTCAGCCCAGGGAAGGCTTCCCTTGGATCAACGAACACTTTAAACGACTGGAGCAATGCTGGAACGGACTGGTGGATATAGCAGAAAACATTTTAGCGGGGGAGTATGATTATATTAATCTGGATGGAGAAATAGGTGAAGGGGTGGAAGAACACACCAAAGATATTGACGAATTTTTATCCATCTCAGCCAAAACTTTAACTCACTTGATGCGTCAATCCAGAGATCTTCCAGTGGAAGACATCAGGGCTAACATAATTGAGCCTCAGTTGGCTTATTTATTGCGGCGAGCGGAAATGGTTTTCCAAGAAGGATTAGGTATGGGTCACGGATTTACGGCTATTTTGGAAATTAACAGATAATAGAGTTATGAGTTTAATAAATTTATTTAATTTACTCCTTAGCAAATGGTTCGGGTAATGGTAAAATAGGGGAAGAGTAAAATTCCTTCCCCTTTTTATTATGAGCATTGATGCTGAGGAGATGGGTGCAAGGGAGAAGGTCAATATAAACCCTATACTTTGGGGATGCGAATTATCAAAATTATATATTTTTGGGAGGTTGAAAAGGACATGATTGTAATTGGAGAAATGATCAACGCTTCAGGTAAAAAAACTAAAGAAGCTATTTTGAACCGGGACAGTGATTTTATTGCTAACTTAGCCCAAAAACAGGCGGACGCCGGCGCTGACTTTATAGATGTTAATGTGGCAACCGGCTCCGGCGAAGAATCGGGAGAAGTGGAAGACATGAAGTGGGCGGTGGAAGTGGTAAAAAATGCGGTGGACAAGCCTTTAGCTATTGATACCACTGACTATCATGTTTTAGAAGCAGGACTGGAACTAGGCGGAGACAATACCTTCATCAATTCAGTGAACGCGGAAGGAGACCGTTTAGATTCTTTTTTGGATTTGGCTAAAAAGTATAATGCACCTACAGTGGCCCTTCCTATTCGGGACAAGATTCCTGAAACGGTAGAGGGGCGATTAGAAGTTTGCCAGGAAATAATTGATCAGGCTGATAACAAGGGCGTTCCCCGCGAGAATCTCTACTTTGATCCTCTGGCCATGCCAGTTAGTGTTGATTCTAACAGCGCTCAGCTCACCCTGGAAACCTTGAAAAAGATAAAAGAGTATCAGGGAGTTCAATCTACAGTGGGCTTGAGCAATATTTCTTTTGGACTGCCCAACAGGGAGCTAGTTAACAATTCCTTTCTACTTTTGGCTATGCAGGTCGGACTGGATTCAGCAATAATGAATCCTTTGGGTAAAGGAGCTATGGGGGTAATTAAAGCTGGAAACGTGCTGCTGGGCAAAGATAATATGTGCGCAGAGTATCTAAAAGCTTATCGAAAGGGTATGTTGGAATAGCGCCATAATTGGATAAATCAAGAACTTATTTGTTAGGAGGGATTAAGGCTTATGGAGCTCTTTGACCAAATAGCCCAGGTAGTAGAGAATGGGGATGAAGAAGAAACCAAAAAACTGGTTCAGCAGGCTCTGGACAATCAGGAAGATCCCCTAAGTATTATTGATGGTGCCCTCATGAAAGGCATGGGAGTAGTAGGGGATAAGTTCGGAAAAGGGGAAATGTTTATACCTGAAGTAATGATAGCTGCTCAAGCTCTTCAGGCAGGGATAGAAATTATCAACCCCCATCTTCAGGAAGGACAGCGGAGTTATATCGGCAAAGTGGTTATAGGCACGGTAGCGGGAGACATCCACGATTTGGGTAAAAATCTGGTAAAAATGATGCTTTCCGCTAACGGTTTCGAGGTTATTGATCTGGGAGTAGATCTTCCGGAAGAGAAGTTTGTAGAGGCGGTCGAGAAGGAAAAGCCTCAAATTTTAGGCATGTCCGCTCTGCTGACTACTACCATGCCGGAAATGAAAAAGGTTATTGATACCCTGCAGGAAAAGGGCTTGAGGGATCAGGTCCAGGTAATATTAGGTGGGGCTCCAGTTAATCAGGAATTCGCGGATAAAATCGGGGCCGATCTCTA
>CAZXDQ010000005.1:4671-18696 GCA_964639405.1 uncultured Syntrophomonadaceae bacterium
CTGGAAGCAGTAAATGTTTTAAAGAAGGTGCTTAGTTAAAGAGGATATTTTAAGGAGCTAAGGCTCTGGAAAGTCATCTTTTTTCCATACTTAAGTTTGGTTATATTATCCTGGCAGTATAAGGACGGCTGCCAGCTTTTTTTATTATTTTGGGAGCCCTTGGTTGATTTGGCACTAACTATTCTTCCAGAGACCAAGAACGTAGATATGCTTTTTGCTCTTGGGTTAGGCTGTCGATATTTATGCCAGATGACTTCAGCTTCAATCTTGCCACTTGGTAGTCTAATTCGGAGGGGACGGAATGGACCTGATAAGGCAGAGCATCTTTATGGTCCAACATATACTTTAAGGACAAGTACTGCAGGGCAAAACTCAGGTCCATAATTTCTGCTGGGTGCCCATCTCCAGCTACCAAATTGACCAGGCGTCCTTCTCCCAACAGGTATATTTTTTTGTCAGCCTCCAACTCAAGTTCTTCCAGGCAAGGATTGATTTTACGTCGGAAGCGAGCCCTTTGATTAAGTTCATCTACATCTATTTCTACATCAAAGTGACCGGCGTTGGCTAAAATCGCTCCATTTTTCATTAAAGGGTAGTGTTCGCCTCGGATTACCTTATTGCAGCCGGTAACTGTTACCAGGATGTCCCCTTTGGAGGCGGCATCTGCCAAAGGCATAACTTCAAATCCTTCCATAAAAGCTTCCAGCCCTTTAATGGGGTCCACTTCAGTGACTATGACCCTGGCTCCTAGCCCCTGAGCCCTTGCTGCCACTCCTTTTCCACACCACCCGTATCCTAGAATTACTACGGTTTTTCCAGCGATGACCAGGTTGGTAGCCCTCATAATACCGTCCCATACGGATTGCCCGGTGCCGTGTTGATTGTCAAAAAGGTGTTTACAGAAAGCATCATTTACAGCCATGGCGGGGAAGGATAACAAATTTTCGTTTTCCAGGGCGCGCAAACGGATAATCCCGGTGGTGGTTTCTTCGGCAGCTCCTATTATTTTCCTGATGCTTGCTGGTTTCTCCCGGTGGAGAGTGCTGACCAGATCTCCTCCGTCGTCAATGAGCAAATCAGGCTCCATTTTCAGCACCAAATTAAGATAATCTTGCATTTCTTCTTCGGTGGCCCCATGGATGGCGAAAACTTCTATACCCTTTTCTGCCAGAGCTGCAGCTACGCTGTCCTGGGTGGAAAGGGGATTACTGCCAGTAATAGCCACTCGAGCTCCGCTGGCTTGTAGTACCTGAGCCAAGTAGGCAGTCTTTGCCTCTAGATGAAGGCAAATGCCGATACTGCAGCCCTGGAAAGGCTGTTCTTTCCGGTAAGTATATTCTAAGTAGCGAAGCACCGGCATATTTGATTTTACCCATTGAATTTTGGTCTGGCCTTCCGTTGCTAGTCCTAGATCTTTAACTATACTCAATTTTGAGCTCCTTTCCGGTTTATTTGGCCTATATTATATCTTATAAGCCGCCTATAAGCCAGTTCATATGATGGGAGATGAAGGGTGTATTCCCAGGAATATAACTATTGTTTCTTCAGCGGAGATATTTTTTCCTGCTGAGAACGAGTTTTGACAAGGCTTTTTCTTTGTCGTAAAATCTACTTAATCTAAGTCAAATTGTTAGAAATCTTGGACAGGCATAGGAGGAGTGAAATGAGGAGATACTTTTTACCTATAGGGTTAGGGGTTTTAATTGCAGGTTTTGTCCTATTGACTATAGGTTCTAATTTTTATTTGGATCTATTATGGTTTGGGAACTTGGATTTTGAAGGAGTATTTTGGACCCAGTACTTATCCCGCTGGGGTTTGCGATTATTTGCCTGGCTCTTTTTCCTGGTGTTTCTGTTTGTAAATTTAATGTTGACCAAAAAGACAGTACTCTATCTTCCCAATCTTCAAATCAGGGAAGAACTGTTGAGCCGTGGATATTACCGTTTTGTTACTTCCCGACGGATCACCGTAATTTTTCTGCTAGTTTCTGCGGTAGTTTCCTTTTTGTTTTCTTCTTATGCAGGAGGTTACTGGATGGAAATGCAGCAGTTTGTTAACAGCACCTCCTTTGGTATTATTGATCCCATATTTAATTCCGACGCTTCTTATTATATTTTTCAACTACCTTTCCTCCGCTTTCTTTATCAGTACCTCATGATGGTAGTAGTAGTTACCCTGTTATTGGTGGGTGCTATCCACTTAATTTTAAATCCCCCTAACCAGGTTGACCGCAAGTGGTTCCATATGGCTTTTCCCGGATTGGGTCACCTTTCTTTTCTTTTTGCCGCTGTTTTTTTCCTAAAAGCCTGGGATTACCGCATGCAGATGTTGGAATTGCTGCAGTCTCCCCGAGGGTATTCTTTTGGCGCTGGTTTTACCGATATTGCTGTTAACTACCGGGTGTTGTGGATTCTGCTGGTGGTGGCTCTTATAATAGGGGTGTTTTGCCTGATCAACATGTATCGAAGGAGAATGACGGTATTAGTGTATGGGTTGGGGGCGTTGCTGGCGGTTTCCTTGCTGGGAGGTTCATTGCTTCCATCTTTGGTGCAGCAGTTCTTGGTTTCTCCTTCAGAACTTTCATATGAGATGCCCTATATTGAACACAACATAGAGTATACCCGCAAAGCTTACGGTCTGGATCAGTTTGAAACCAGGGAACATCAAGCTTCCCCCGACCTTTATGTGGAAGATGTGGAGGAAGTGCCGGGCACTCTTAACAACATTCGCTTGTGGGACTACCGCCCTATTCGGGATACCTTTACCGAAAGGCAGGCTATCCGTCCTTATTATGCGTTTCCCAGTGTGGATATCGACCGATATACTGTTGACGGAGATTACCGCCAGGTGATGCTTGCTCCCCGGGAAATGAACCAGGATGCTCTGGATGAGAGGGCGCAAACCTGGACTAATCAGCGCTTACAGTTTACCCATGGATATGGGGTGGTGATGAGTCCGGTAAATGAGGCTACCCCCGATGGGTTGCCCACTTATTTTCTCCAGGATATTCCTCCTCAAGGAAAGGAAGAATTAAACCTGGAAAAACCGGAATTATACTACGGTGAAATGAAAGACAATTACGTTATCGCCAATACTGACTTAAAGGAGTTTAATTATCCCGAAGGCGACACTAATGTCTATAAACACTATCAAGGTGAAGGCGGCATTGAACTGAATTCATGGGCCCGGAGGGCGATGTTTGCCTTAAGGTTTGCCGATTACCGGGTGCTCTTTTCCGGGGAAATCAATCCGGAAAGCCGTTTCATGTTCAACCGGCAAATACAGGATCGGGTGCAGAAAGCGGCACCTTTCTTAAATTACGATGAAGATCCTTATATAGTAGTTAACGACGGCAAGCTTTATTGGATACAAGACGCCTATACGGTTACTCGGAGCTACCCCTACTCGGAACCCCATATAGAGGGAGGAATTAATTACATCCGCAATTCGGTTAAAGTAGTGGTGGACGCCTATGATGGTTCTATGGACTTCTTTGTGGTAGAGCCGGATGACCCCATGATACAGACCTATCAGAAAATATTTCCCGATCTTTTCAGCGATATGGAGGAAATGCCAGAAGGCTTGAGGGAGCACATACGTTATCCTGAAGGGTTATTCTCTCTGCAGGCAGATAAATACAGGGAGTACCATGTTACCGATCCGGTAGTTTTCTATAATCGGGAGGATTTGTGGGAGCTTCCTCAGGAGAAATATCGGGGGCAGGAACAACCGGTAGAGCCTTATTATTTAGTAATGGAGCTTCCCGAGGAAGAAGGAGAAGAATTCGTGATGATAAACCCGTTCACCCCCCGAGAAAGGCGCAACATGATTTCTTGGATGGCTGCCCGCTGTGACTACGAGAACTATGGGGAAGTGATAGTTTATCAATTCCCCAAAGACCGCGTGATCACTGGCCCTATGCAGATAGAAAATTTAGTGGATCAGGATACAGAAATATCAGAGCAAATAGCCTTGTGGGACCAGCAGGGGTCCCGGGTTATTCGAGGGAACCTGTTGGCCATTCCGGTTCAGGAAAGCGTGCTTTACGTAGAACCGCTGTTCCTCCAGGCAGAGGATGAAGGCATTCCAGAGCTATCCAGGGTAGTGGTTGCTTTCGGGGAAAGCGTAGTTATGGAAAGAACCCTGGAAGAGGCCCTGGTCAATCTCTTAGGTGAAAGGGTGGATGTTCCAGGAACCCCTGAAGATGATGAAGTTCCAGAAGAAGTGGTAGAAGAGGAGTTGGAAGAAGAACTGGAGGAGTTAGAAGAATTACAAGCTGTGCCTGGTGAGGTGCAGGAACTGGTAGATGAAATGGGAAGTCTATTCCAGGACGCTCAACAAAGCATTCAAGAAGGCGATTGGGCCACTTATGGAGAAAAATTAAACCAAATGGAAGAAGTCATGGAAGAGTTGGAAGGAGAAGTTAATTAATGGTAGAATTGTTATTAATAAAGGTTTGTTATTAAAGAAAAAGATACCTTAAGGAGTATAAAGAAAGCATTTTCGTTACTACTCAGGCCTTTAAAAAGCGAAGATGGTCAGGTTGCTAATGGCGGCGTGACTGTCAACGAGGGATAGAAGTAGCCGGCGAAGCCTTGCCCGGTAGCAGCCCGGCTCCTGGCTTCAGTGCCGCCTCGAACCGGAGCCGGTACTACCACTGGATCATTTTAATCAGTTGAGTGTCGGCGACTGTCGAGGTTAGCCTACTAAGGGGTAAAAGCTGAGCCGCGCACTTGTTTTCGAGTTGCCCCGTAAATTTAGCCTACACGAACTGACAGAGAATTGATAGACTGATTAGTTACACCTTTTCTTTATTTTGCTCGGGGGCGGAAGTTTTCAGTTTAAAAAGTAAAGCTGGTCTTGGGCTATTAGACAGAATATTGGCTTTAGTTGTAAAATATAGTTATTTATAGAGTAATTAATATTCTGTTGATTATCTGAGCCGAGGAAGGGAGTGGTAGAAATCAGTCAGTTTTTGGCATTGATTCTACTAATAGCTTTGGTTTCAGTCAGTTTTCTTTATGTTAGCTCCAAGTGGCGTTATGCTATAATGGCAGGCATTTTTATGGTAATGGGCTATTTAACTTATTGGAATTGGACTGCAGAGGAGCTGGGCAGTTTTTCCATCTTTCCCCCTGGCGAAGTGTTTATTGCTTTTAGTTTTTGGGGAGATCCTTATAGCAGGATAATGGTTTTTGGCTTTACCCTGATGGGTATTTTGGCTTTGCTATACGGAATCAAAGGAGCCAAAGCAATTGAGCAGATGGTTGCAGTGTGGGCTTTGGTTTGTGCTATGGGCGTTTCTTTTGCCAATGATTTTATAACCCTGGTTTTATTCTGGGAACTCCTTACTTTAACCACTGCCTGGTTGATTTTTCTTAACAATACTAGGGAAGCTTTTTTTATGGCTTACCGCTTTTTGTATTTCCATTTAACCGGTGGTTTATTAATATTGGCTGGAATAGTACAACATTGTGTTGCTACAGGATCTACCGTATTGACTGAACCGGAAGTGGGCCTGCCTTTTTTTGTTTTAGGGGTTGGATTTAAGGCAGCTTTTATTCCTTTTCACCTGTGGGTAGCCTGGGGATACCCTGCTGCTTCTCTATTTTCTAGCGTCCTTTTGGCTGGCCTTACTACCAAAATTGGGGTGTACGGCGTAGCCCGTATCCTCCCTTCCCATGAAGGTATCGTTCTTATGGGAGGAATTATGTCTTTAGTGGGGGTTGGTTGCGCTCTTGCCCAAAAGAATATGCGCAAGCTCCTCTCTTACCATATTGTAAGCCAGATCGGGTATATGATTGCTGGAGTAGGTTTGGGCTCGACCCTGGCAGTAGACGGGGGATTTTTCCACCTTCTTAACAATGTGATGTACAAGTCCTTGCTTTTTATGGCAGCCGGAGCGGTATTTTACTGCACTGGATCGGAAGATTTGCACGATCTCCCTCACCATGAAGAGGAAGAAGAAGGCGAAAAAGGTGGGGGTGCACCCTCCCCCTTGTGGAAAGCTATGCCACTAGTAACTATAGGAGCAGTGGTGGGAGCCATGTCTATTGCCGGAGCCCCACTTTTTAATGGCTATGTAAGCAAGTACATGCTGAAAGAAGCCATGTATGGGGCTGGACCTGCGGAATGGATGTTGCTCCTTGCCAGTGTAGGAACCACTATTTCTTTCTGTAAATTCGTTTATTTTGGCTTTTTTAAAGCTCGGGCTCCTCTGAAAAAACTTCCTCAACTCCCTATGCAGTTATCTATCCTGGGAGTTTCTTTTTTGTGTCTCTTATTAGGTATAAGGCCAGGACTTATCAGCGAGGTGCTACCTTACGGATCTATGTTAGAAGTGTATTCCTGGAGTGGGGTTTACAGTGGCCTTCAGCCGGTGGTGGCGGGAGTAATCATATTTGCGTTGATGGCTAAACCTCTATATCGAGGCTTACCCATTCCTTCTTGGTTCTGTATTGAGGCCCTTCTGTCGCCAGTAATAGATGCTGTCACCAGTCGAGTCCAGCTGGTATTTGGAAGGTTGTTGGAAGTAGCCGATAGAAACCGCAAGAACATTAACGTGGACCAGTTGTTATTGGGAACGGTGATGATTATTGTTTTGATCATGTTGTTCTACTTTGGGGTATTTCGCGGATTTTAATAGAAATACCTACCAAACCAATATCTTAAAAAGGGGAATAATTTTTGTGCAACCTAGTAATATACACTGATGGCGCTTGTTCAGGAAATCCTGGTCCAGGGGGCTGGGGCGCAGTGCTTATTTATCCCGACGGCTCTACCGAGGAGATCAGCGGAAGCGAGGAGCGGACTACCAACCAGAGGATGGAACTGAGAGCAGCAGTAGAAGCTTTAAGCCGGTTAAAGCCGGGTTCTACGGTGGAACTTTACTCGGACAGCGCTTACTTAGTTAATGCGTTTTTGCAGGGGTGGTTGGCAAAGTGGCAAAGGAATGGTTGGCAGACGGTTAAAAAAAAGGAAGTTGAAAATCGGGAACTGTGGGAAAAGCTGGCCTATTACAACTCCTTGCACCGAATATATTGGAAAAAGGTAAAAGGCCACAGCAATAATCCCTACAACGATAGGTGTGATGAATTAGCCCGGAAAGCTATACTCCAACAGCATAAGTAGTATAAGATGCATTAAAGGAGCATGGGAACATGAAATGGATAAACTATCTGGAGAGAAAACTAGGCAAATACGCTATTAAAGGGCTGATGGGTTATATTGTTGGTGCCAACGCGCTGGTCTTTTTTCTCTCTCTGATGGAGCCCCAGCTCATTCATGCTCTGGAATTACGACCTCAATTGGTAATGCAGGGTGAAATATGGCGCCTAGTGACATTTGTATTTATTCCTCCCCAAACGCGGTTTATTATTTTTATAATATTTGTTCTCTATTTTTACTACATGGTGGGCACCCGCCTGGAATATCGGTGGGGTAGTTTCCGTTTTAACCTGTATTATTTGGTGGGGGTTTTGGCTACTATAGCGGCTTCCTTTCTCACCGGTTCCCCTGCTACTCCTCTGCACCTTAACCTTTCCCTATTTTTGGCTTTTGCCACCATTTATCCTGAACACCAGATTCTTTTTATGTTATTGCTTCCAATAAAAGTAAAGTATTTGGCTTTGGTATATGCCGCTTCTCTTATGTTTACTTTATTGTTTAGTCCCCTGGGAGCTAAAGTGATGGCTTTGGCCTCTTTAGTAAATTACCTTCTCTTTTTTACCGGGGATATCGTACGTTATGTAAAATTTCGGAGAAAGGCCCAAAAAGGGAAAAAAAGGTTTCAGGCAAAAATGCCCAACCGCTCGTATGTCCATCGTTGTGCTGTATGTGGACGCACTGAACAAGATGATCCAGATCTGGAGTTTCGTTATTGTTCAAAATGTGAAGGTCTTTATGAATACTGTATGGATCATTTAAAAAACCATGAACACGTTAAGTCTTCTGATTAAAATTTACAGGCTGGTAGCCTAAAATGGGGCAAATACAATGGGTATGGAAATAGAATTATACGGATTTTAATGTTAAATATACGGCGGCATGGGAGCATTTAAGGGTGATAGTAAAGAGCCAATCCTTGTAAAATGGATTTAATTAAGGTATAATATGTCCATTGAAAATGAAATATATTAGTCTGAGGGTGCCCTTTATGGGAATAATAGGGAATCAGGTGAAAAACCTGAGCGGTCCCGCCACTGTAACCAGTTACGAGCCGTATCGAAACCACTGATTTTTTCGGGAAGGGATACGGTGAGGATGACCTGGAAGCCAGGAAACCTGCCCGGAGACTGAAGGAATGAACCCCTCGAGGACAGGGGAGTCATTGTTTGGTTGGTGACCATAAAATAGTGGCTTCTACCTTTTGGAGGGTAGAAGTTTTTTTATTTCTTTTTGAAATTTTTAATGATAAACGAGCATTTTGGAGATTGGGTTTATAAGCAGGGAAAGGGGCTGTTTAGAGTGAGAAGCAGTTCTGCCCAAAGGTGGCGCTGGGGCTATACTACTGGTACTTGTGCTGCTGCAGCGGCCAAAGCTGCCTTGGAATATCTTCAAGGTGGCAAAAACATAACCCATGTAGAGGTAGAGTTGCCCGATGGCAGTGAACTTAAAGTTCCGGTAAAAGAAGTTAAAAGTGAAGGCCATAAGGTTAAAACGGAAGTCATAAAAGATGCGGGGGATGACCTGGATATAACCCACGGGATCTCGGTTTGGGCCGAGGTTAAGCTCAATCAGGACTCTTCAGAAGTAAAACTTTTTGCCGGTAAAGGAATAGGCTGGGTAACCAAACCGGGCCTTTCGGTGCCAGTGGGAGAGCCGGCCATAAATCCAGCCCCTCGCAGGATGATAGAAGAGAATTTGCAGAAACTGCTTTCCCCAGGGCAAGGAGTTGAGGTCACCCTGGAGGTGCCGGAAGGTGAAGCGCTAGCTGGTCGTACCTTTAACCCCCGACTAGGTATTAGCGGGGGCATCTCCTTACTAGGAACTACTGGGAGAGTGCGTCCTATGTCCCGGGAAGCCTATTTAGAGGCCCTTATACCTCAAATTGATCAGTCTTTGGCATTGGGATATCAGGAGATATTGTTTACTCCAGGAGGTAAAGGGCACCGAAAGGCTTGGGGAAGAGGGGTGCCTTCGGAGAGGATAGTGGAGGTAGGCAATTTTTTCGGGGAAATGCTGGATGCGGGCACCGAGAAGGAGTTATCCGGGGTTCTCCTTTGGGGGCACCTGGGAAAAATGATTAAGCTGGCAGGGGGAATATTTAATACCCACAGCCGCACTGCTGATGCCCGGAAGGAGATTCTGGCTGCCCATGCTGCCCAAGCTGGTGCTGCGCAGAAAACAATAAATTCTATCATGGAGTTATCCACTCTGGAAGCTTCCGGAGCTATCCTGCAGGAGGCAGGGTTGGAGAGCATTTATTTTGCTTTGGCGGAAGAAGCAGCCAAACGATGTGTTTATAGAACAGACCACCTCCTGCGAGCAGGGGTAGTTCTATACGATCTGGAAGGGCGAATTTTGGGGTGGAACCCGGAAGCTGAAAATATGGGGGAGAGATGGGGATGTCCTCAGTTGTTAAAGTAGTAGGAGTGGGACCGGGAGACGGAAAATACCTTTGTGAGAAGGCCAGGGAAGCTCTTATTAACTCCTCCGTGCTGGTGGGAGGGAAGCGGCTCTTGCAAACCTTTGCTTCTAGTGAACAACGGGTTTTCTCTCTGGAAGAAGGATTGGAGGCAGCGGTGGATTTTATTTGCCGGGAAAAACACTCTGGCGAGGTGGCTGTTTTGGTGTCAGGTGATCCGGGTATTTTCAGTTTCGCCGCTTATCTTCGCCAGTATTTGAATAGAGAAGAAATAGAGATTATCCCTGGGATCAGTGCTTTTCAATTGCTGTTCGCGCGTCTCTGTATATCTTGGCAGGAGGCTTCTTTTTTTAGTGTCCACGGTAAATTTCCAGCTTATTTGGTGGAGGCGGTTTTGGAAGAGAAAATCTCCGTGATCTTCACGGACTCCAAGTGGACGCCTTCCGCTTTGGCTCAGCATTTGATGGAAAAAGGCGTGCCAGATTTAAAAGCAGCAGTAGGAAAGGACCTTTCTTATCCTGAAGAAGAGGTTTACCGAACTACCCTTGCTGAGTTAGCAGCTACCCAGAGGAAGGAAAATAACAGTTTGTTGGTGATTTTTAATGATTAACCATTTGTATTACCCTTTTCCGGGTATACCCGATGAGGAATTTTGCCGCCTGGATGGCATCCCTATGACCCGCTGGGAGATAAGGGCCCTGGTAGTTTCCCGTCTGCAGCTTTTTGAAGGCGCTTTGGTCTATGATGTGGGTGCGGGGAGTGGCTCTGTAGCTGTGGAAAGTGCCTTGATGGGGGGAGAAGTTTTTGCAGTGGAGAGAAACAGCCGAGCGGGAAACCTGATTCGAAAGAACCGGGAAAAATTTAGGGCTTCAGTGGAGGTGGTAGAAGGGGAAGCTCCTGAAGTTTTAACCCCTCTGCCATCGCCTCATCGCATTTCTTTGGGGGGGACCGGGGGCAACCTGGAAGGGTTACTGGAAACCTGCCATGAGAAGTTGTTAGATCGTGGAATTTTGGTGGTAACTGCACTGAGCTTAGAAAAACCTTTTTTGATCAGCCGTTTTTTTCAAGAAAAAGGTTACCGGTGGGAAGCCACCATGCTGCAAACCTCTAGACTAAAAACCAGGGGCGGAACTTTCTCCTGGAGCGGAGGCAACCCAGTAACCCTGCTCTGGGGCGAAAAGGAGGGGCAATAAAATGAAACCAGGAATCTTGCATGGTGTAGGGGTAGGGCCGGGAGATCCGGAGCTTATTACCTTAAAAGCCAAAAGGATATTGGAAAAGGTGCCAGTAATATTTATTCCTACCTCGCAGCGGGGAAAAACCAGCTTAGCTTACTCTATAGTAAACCAGGCTTTCTCCTTAGAAAGCAAAACCGTGGAATTATTTCTACCCATGACTCGAGACATGGGAGAACTTGAAAAAAGTTGGGAAAAGGCTGCCGGTCAAATTTTGGAGGAGTTGTACCGGGGAAAGGATGGAGCCTATATTACTTTAGGGGATCCGGGAACCTACAGCACTTTTTCCTATTTGCAAAAAAAATTACAAGTGCTGGATCACCGGATCGAAGTGTACACAGTGCCCGGTATTAGTGCAGTTAACGAAACAGGTGCCCAGACGGGAGAGCCCCTGGCTGAAGGGGAAGAAGGATTGGCCATTACTAATGCCCTAAAGCCCCTGCACCAACTGGAGGAGGTCTTGGACAGTTTTGAAAACATAGTAATTTTAAAAGCTGGTAGGAGTACAGAAAAAATCATTCAGATGCTCAAGAAGAAGGGACTGGAAGAACAAACCCTTTTTGTGTCTCGGGTGGGCTTCCCCGATGGTTTTTACACCCGGGACCTGGAACAGGTAAAAAGGGGTGACTTTGACTATCTTTCTACTTTTCTGGTAAAAAAAGGGAGCAATGCCAGGTAACTTCGCCAGTAAAAGGTGGCCTCAAAACTCAGGAAAGGAAGTTAGGCAATGATATACTTTGTAGGTGCAGGACCGGGAGATCCCGAGCTTATTACTTTAAAAGGTCATCGACTTCTTCAGCAGGCCCAGCTAGTGGTCTACACCGGTTCTTTAATTAATCCCGAGCTTTTACCTGCAGCTTCTCCAGAATCTCGTCTGGTAGATAGTTCTTCTTTAGAGCTGGAGGAAATAGTAGACCTGATGCAGGGCTACTACCAGGAAGAAAAGCTAGTGGTGCGATTGCACACGGGAGATGCCAGCATTTACGGAGCTATAGGGGAACAGATGAGGGAGTTGGAAAACAGGGATATTCCCTACCGACAGGTGCCGGGGATTAGTTCTTTTTTGGCTGCTGCTGCTTCCCTTCAACGGGAATACACGGTTCCCGGAGGATCTCAAACATTGATTTTAACCCGCATGGAGGGGAATACGCCGGTACCGGAGGAGGAAAAGCTGTCTTTTTTAGCTCAACACCGTGCATCTCTGGCAGTGTTCCTCTCGGCTTCTTTAGTTGAGAAGGTTCAGGAGGAATTACTGCAGGGGTACCCTCCTCATACTCCGGTAGCAGTAGTTTATAAAGCCTCCTGGCCGGAAGAAATGGTACTGGAAGGAAATTTGGAAAGATTGGCCCAACTCACCAGAGAAGCAGGAATCAGCAAAACCGCCTTAATCCTGGTAGGAGATTTTCTCCAGACTACGGGGAACTCCAAGCTTTATTATAGTAATTTTAGCCACAGCTATAGGGAGGCCAAGCATGAAGGAGAATAGCGGTGCGGTACTGGTTCTTACCCGCCAAGGAATGCAAATAGGAGATCTTTTATGCCGCAATCTTCCCCATGCCGTTTTGTATTATCCAGAACGGCTTGCCCCTGCCGAGGTAAAGGAAAATATACCTGGTAAAAGTTTCAAAGATTGGACAGAAACGGTGAGACAACTTTTTCCCCGTTGTTCGTTTCTGATTGTGGTAGGAGCAGTAGGGATTGCGGTTAGGAGCATAGCTCCTCTCTTAGACCACAAATGGGTAGATCCACCGGTAGTGGTAGTAGATGAAGGAGGCAGGAATTCTGTTAGTTTGCTGTCGGGACACTGCGGAGGAGCAAATTCCCTGGCTCAGGAAGTGGCGAAGATTTTGGGGGGGTATCCGGTGATCACCACTGCTACTGATGAACAGGGGATCAAGTATCCTCCCGATGTGATGGCTCAAGCCCTGGACGGCCTGGTGGAATTTTCAGGTAAGATAAAACAAATAAACCGGCAGTTGGCGGAAGGAGAAAAAGTCAACCTCTATAGCCCCCTGGAATTAGTTCCGGAAATAAGACAAGATTACCAGTGGAGGGGTAAGCCAGGATTATTTGAGGAGCAAAGGGTAAAGGAACCTTCTTTGGTGGTTACTCCCTATCAATCATCTTCCCAAAATTTTCAATCAGGGGAAGAAGTTTTGGTAAGGATTAAGCCCCGGTGTTTGATAATGGGAGTGGGATGCCGCCGGGGAGTTTCCCGGGAGGATATTACTACGGCGGCAGCCAGAATTTGCAGTCGCTATAGTTTGGATCCCCGCTGTATTAAATTAGTGGCTACCTTGGATATTAAAATGGAAGAGCAAGCCCTGCAAGAATTCTGTGAAGAATTTAGCTTACCCCTAAAATTTTACAGCAGGCAGGAATTGGATGAATTAGAAGGGAGTTATAGTTCGTCTCCCAGGGTACAAAAATTATTAGGAGTTGGTGGAGTATGCGAGCCGGCGGCCAAGAGAGCAGCTCGGGGTGGGCCTGTATTGGCACCCAAGGAGATTCATGGGAAGGTTACTGTCAGTGTAGCCCTGGAAAACTCCTGGTGGTGGGATTGGGGCCCGGGGACCGAAATTTCTTAACCCCTCATGCTCTGGAATGTATCAGGAAAAGTCATACAGTAGTGGGTTACCGCCCCTACTTGGATCTTATTGCCGATCTTTTACCCGGCAAAGAAGTGATAAGCTCGGGCATGCGGGGAGAAAGGGAGAGGGCTCAGGCTGCCTTGAATCGGGCAGAAAAGGGAAAAATTACAGCAGTGGTAAGCAGTGGAGATCCGGGAATTTACGGTATGGCCGGAATAATACTGGAATTGGCTTCCCCTGATTTGCCGGTAGAAGTGGTTCCGGGGGTTACTGCAGCCAGCGCGGCAGCTTCTTTGTTGGGAGCCCCCCTGATGTTGGATTTTGCTGTGGTAAGCTTGAGCGACCTGCTGGTGCCCTGGGAAAAAATAGCTCAACGTCCGGAAGGAGCTGCTTGGGCTGATTACGCTATGGTCTTGTACAATCCCCGCAGTAGGGGGAGACCCAATCATCTGCAGGAGGCAAAAAATATTCTCCTCCGCTACCGTCCGGGCTACACTCCGGTGGGAATGGTTCGCAATGCTTTTCGTGGTAAGGAAGAAGTTAAGATCACTACTATGGAGGGCCTAGTAGAGGAGGAAGTGGATATGCTTACGGTGATAGTAATAGGAAATT
>CAZXDQ010000006.1:0-17070 GCA_964639405.1 uncultured Syntrophomonadaceae bacterium
CAGCCCGGGACCGGCGCAGGTCTTTATGGGGCAGATCCAGCAGCTGCTGATCGTTAGTGTAAGCGTGGGTGGTGTTCATTAAGCCCTTCCGCAGCCCGAAAGCTTCCTGGAGCACCTTGACTACCGGCGCCAGGGCGTTGGTAGTGCAGGAGGCGTTGGAAATGACGTGGTGCTCTTGGGGCTGGTAGCTGTCTTGGTTAACTCCCAGCACTACCATGAGGTCGGCGTCCTTGGAAGGCGCTGAAATTATGACCTTCTCCGCTCCCGCTTCCAGGTGCTTGGCTGCCTGGGCTCGTTCGGTAAATATGCCCGTGGATTCCACCACCACATCTACTCCCAGCTCTTTCCAGGGAAGGTTAGCGGGGTCGGTTTCGCTGCAAGCCCGGATCTCCTGGCCGTCTACCACCAGGTGGTCTCCCCTGGCTTCTACCTCCCCCTCGAAAATGCCGTAGTTAGAATCGTACTTGAGCAGGTGGGCCAGGGTAGCGCTGTCGGTAAGGTCGTTAATGGCAGTAATCTGAAAATTCCCTCGGTTCCAGGAAGAGCGGAACATCAAACGACCTATGCGTCCAAATCCGTTGATACCTACTTTTAACATATGTAGTTCCTCCTTTGGGCTTTGAAATCCTTGAATAGGACGGGCCTGTTTATAGCCAAGGCGTCCTTCTATTCCGGACTGGTTAAGCGGAACAGCATGTGCTACAATGGAAAAAGTCAGCAACCGGAAAGGAACACCTGAAAAATAAAACTTTATTCTAATAAGGATAGGGATAAGGACAGGTTCTACTTAACAATTTATCTGCCTGCCCATTACAAGAAAAATTTATCCCGTATAGCTGCAAAAAAAAGACCCTGGGCCAACGACACTAATCAACTAATAGATAAGGAAGCACGGGGTACGGCTACTCCCGGAAGGCTGCTTCTCCTGAAAGCCGGAAGAGGACCGAACCATCAGCGATAACTCGCATCCTCCCCCGGCGGGGAAAGCCTTCCTATGAGCAGGCGAGAAGCCGGGCCCGTGCTTAATTCCAGTTATACAGGTGTTTGCAACCCTAAAATTATCCGATTACTGCTAATGATATACCATATAAGGCGGTTTATGCAAGAGTATTTCTTTATATCTTTTTATCTTAATGTCCAGCTAAATTACTGGCAAATTTAGGAGGTGCCCTATGTCAAATTTACAGGTAGTAGTTTGCGGAGCCCAGGGTAAAATGGGTAGAGAAGCAGTGAGGTCCGTCTACCACGATCCGGATACCCAGCTGGTGGGGGCGGTGGACGTAACCGGGGAAGGGGAAGACATCGGAGAGGCCTGCCTGGGCCACCCCATAGGGATATTGATTATCAATAACCTGGAAGACGCCCTGTCTACCACGGGCCCCCAGGTGCTGGTCGATTTTACCAGCCCCGCTGCCGTCAAAGACAATATTTTTCAGGCCTTGAGCAACGGAGTAATCCCGGTGGTGGGAACTACGGGCCTTTCGGCGGAGGATTTCCGGGATATTGAGGAATGGACCCGAGAGTACCAAAGGGGGGCCATCATCGTGCCCAACTTCGCCGTAGGGGCAGTGCTGATGATGAAGTTCGCCCGGATGGCGGCCCGCTTCTTCTCCCACGCAGAAGTGGTAGAGCTGCACCACGACGGCAAGCTGGATGCCCCCTCGGGGACTGCCCTGAAAACTGCCGAGCAGATCAGGGAAACCTGGGAAAGCACCCAGGAAGAAGAGGAAGCAGAGTTGGAGGAAGAAGAAGCCCCTGACCCGGAAGAAGCCAAAAAGGCGGAAGAAAAAGTGGAAGGAGCCCGGGGCGGCATTCACCAGGGAGTCCACGTCCACAGCGTAAGGCTCCCCGGGCTGGTGGCCCATCAAGAAGTGATACTGGGGGGTAGCGGGCAAACTCTGACTATAAAACACGATTCTCTGGACCGCAGCTCCTTTATGCCGGGGCTACTGCTGGCAATAAAAAAGGCCCCGGAAGTTCAGGGCCTGGTTTACGGTCTGGAGCACTTGATGGAGCTGGAATAAACTCTTATTCCTGCCATTTCTCTTCCTGGAGCAGGGTCAGAAAGACTTCCACCAGTTCCGGGTCGAACTGGGTGCCGGTGCACCGGCGGAACTCCTGGATTATTTCCTCCAGGTCCAGGGCTTTTTTGTAGGGCCTGCCGTGGCTCATTACTTCAAAGGCGTCAGCAATAGCGGTAATCCTGGAAAGCAGGGGGATTTCCTCTCCCTGCAAGCCCTGGGGGTAACCCTCCCCGTCCCACCGCTCGTGGTGGTGAAGGATTTCCCGGGCCACGTGGGCAAATTTCTCCGTGGCTCGGGCAATGCGGTATCCCGTCTCCGGGTGTTTTTTTACCGTTTCCCATTCTTCCTGAGTGAGGGGACCCTCCTTGGTCAATACTTCCTCGGGGAGGTTGATTTTTCCGATGTCGTGGAGGGTAATGAGGAGTTTTAAGCGGTTCATCTCCGAGTCGGAAAGCTCTATATGCTCTCCTATCCGCAGGGCCACCTTTTCCATTCGGCGGGTGTGGGCTTCCGTTTCAAAGCTCTTCTCCGCCAGAGTATGCAATAGGGCGCTCAAAACGGCGCTCTTTTCGCTGCGGCTTTCGGCAACTTTCTCCCGGTACATTTCGTCTTCCGCTTCTTTCAGAACCTCGGACATGGGTTTTTCCGGGGACTCTTTCACCGCCAGCCCCACGGCTACGGAGAGGGGCAGGTTTTCCACATAAACCTGGCTGCAACCCTCCAACAGCCGGTTGTAAAGGGTTTCCGCTTCTCCCCTTCCCGTTTTAGGCAGCAGTATTACAAATTCGTCCCCGCCCCATCTTCCGATGATGTCTTCCTGGCGGCAAGCTTCCAGGAGGGTTTCCGCCGCCCCCCGGAGGAACTGATCCCCCATCCAGTGACCGTAAGTGTCGTTGATGAGCTTTAAGCCGTTCAAGTCCACCATGAGCAGGCTGAGGGGAAGCTGCCTTTTAGTATCCAGCCTGCGCATTTCCTCCTCCAGGTAAGCCCGATTGTACAAGCCGGTCAGTCGATCGTGGAAGCTGAGGAACTTGACCCTTTCTTCCGCTAACCGGCGTTCGGTGACATCTTCCAGCACTTCCAGGGCGGAAAAGGTGCCGTCCAGGTTTTTGATCAGGGTGGAGGTGCCTTGCAGGATGCGTCCCCCGGCTTCTACATCAAACTGTAAGCTTTCCGGTCCGTATTCCTCACCAATACGGGGGAGAGGGCAAGTGGGGCAGGGCTTATCTTTGCCCAACTGCTGGTAACAAACTTCCCCCACCAGGTCCCCAAAAGCTTCCCGGGCCCGGCGGTTTAAAAACTCGATGCGGTAATCCAAGCTGTTCACTATCACATACTGCTCCATGGTATCAAAGAGCCGGAACATATAGTCCCGTTCTTCCTCCAGCCGGAGCTCGTAGCCTTTCTCTTTGGTAATATCCCGGACGATAGAGAGAAACTTTCCCCCTTCCATGGGAGTAATTCGGGCTTCGAAATACTTCTCTCCCCCTAGCGTTTCCAATGGGTATTGGACGCGCTGGGTGGTATTGGTTTTTTCGGCTTCCTGCAAAGCCTGCTGGACAGGTTCCGCCACTTCCCGGGGCAGAACCTGGTGAAGGGAACGGTGGAGGAAGTTTTCGGGGTAATCCGCCAGGAGCCCCTGGTGGGGAGCGTGGAAGTCCAAGTACACCCCGTTGCGGTCAAAGATAAACATGAGATCGGGGATGGTGTTGAGGATGGCTAAAGTTCTGGCTTGGCTCTCCCGCAGGGCGGTTTCTACTTCTTTCCTGGTTTGGAGCTCCCGGGAAAGCTTAAGCGCCTGGTAGCCCTGACGGGAAATAATATGAGCCAAACTGGTAAAGTAGTTAATGGCCCGGTCAACCTGTTCCCGGTTAAAAGTGGGCACCTCCGCCACCGCTTCCAGGTAAGCTTCGGGGTCAAAACCGTAGCGGTGGGCCTGCCGGCGGAAAAGCTGGAAATCCACCGGCTCTTCCTGGTAGAAAAACTGACTTAAGAAGATGTTCCCCACGGTGCTTCCCTCAATGTTGATAGGAGAGACCACGTGCCACATGTGGTTTTTGCACTGGTATATTTTGTAGGAGCCGGGAGGCACTTCTCCTGCCAGGCTGGTATCGCTCTCCCAGCAATTATGCAAGGTTTCCGGATGCTGGCGGTGATAGCTGCGGCAAACTTCCTGCCATCCCGCTCCTGCCAGTAGATCTCCCCGGGGGTTCACGATAGATAGGTGAAAACCCGTCAGCTGGTAAAAATCATCGATTAAGCGCTGCAGTTCCTCCGGGGAAACCATTTGCTCCAAACTCAATTCTTTAGCTTTTCCCGTTGGGGTTTCCATATTTTATACCCCCTCCGAAAGGACTAGTAGTTCCCTGGCTGGTTCTCTGCCTGGCGCCGGGAAGTTCCCTTTATTGCTGATTATTACTTGAGCCCCTGCTCTGGTTATGGGAATCCATGGTTATTAAAAACACTGCTTGGGACCATCCCCACCCTTAGAGCAAATTATAATCTTCTACACCTCAAATATAAGGTAGAGGTAGCAGTACTTCGTTAAAAAGGAGATAAATTCCTATCCGGGTATAAAATTTATTAATTTTTTGAGCAACTACAATTCTATAAATTTTCTAGCAGTTTGCGTTGGCTATCTTTCCGGGTTAACTCCGCCACTAGCCACCTGACGTCTTCGCTTTTTAAGCGCCTTAGTAATAACTTTTATGATAATTAATGGCTTAAAATAATCTTGGCAAGAAACTAGGAGGCAGGAAACTAGGAGGGAAAAGAGCAAGAAAAGGCCGCAGAGGGATTCAGATAAACCGGGTTACTGTATATCAACATCTGTATCATTGAAGCAGTAAACTTACGCTCGATCCAGATAAACCGGGTTGCTGTATATCCAGGGGTGGGGTTTGCCCAGCAGGGGACGGTAACATACTTCCACCCGGTAGGCTCCCGGAGAGGTTACCGGTAAGCGCAGTTCCCGGGCTCGAGCTTCCTCTATAACCTTCCCCCGGTAAATTACCCGGATGAGACCCCGGGAACTGGGCTGCTCTATTTTAAGATAGGTCTCTTCATCCATGGTAAGGCGGGATCCCAGGGGCACTTCAGTTTGGCGGTTGCAGGCCCCCAGGTAGAAACCCTTTCCGGAGTGCACCCGGTCCATGGAAATGAAGCTGCAGCCCCGGCGCAGCGCATTTAGGATTTGCCGGCGGGCTGCAGCAAACTCCTGGTCCAGTGCTTCTTCCAGCCACAGGTAGGTGTTGATGGTGCGGAACAGGTGGGTATAAGGGAAAATTATCATTTTTACCGACCCCAGGCGGAAAAGAATACGGTGGGCGTCAGTGCCCCCCAGGGCCATTACCGGGGGCCGTTCCTGCAAAAGTCGATCCCACCACTCCAGGCACTCCGGTAGGGGACCCTGCAGAACCGGCGCGTCCCGATGGCAGAAGTACCAGTAGAGCATCTTCAGGGCAGATTGGCTTCTGCTTTTCCATTCCGAGGAGTAATTCCATATTTCTATCCCGTCGAAACCATCCACTTCCTCCCCGGTCCAGGGGAAGGCCTTGCCGTTGCTTATATAAGGAGAACCCTTCTCAAAGGGGTGGGCCAAAAAGCCAAAACCTCCCTGCTCCCGCACCAGGTCAATAGCCCGCTGGGGGCAGGAGGCGTAGTCTTCCCGGTAGCCGTAAGGTTCCTGGCCTAGATCCAGGGCCAGATAATGGTTGGCCCGGTAATTCCATTCTATCCCCGCCAGCACCAATACTCCCCGGTAATTGCCTTCTTCCCGAAAAGCCCGATAATCCTGATGGTCGGTCACTACTAAAAAATCCAACCCTGCTTCCCGGGCTGCTTCGGCTATTTCGGGGATAGTCCCCGTGCCGTCAGAATAGGTGGAATGGATGTGAATATTTCCGGCGTAACAGCGCATGTTTACCTGTCCTCAGTTCCCAATGCTATTCCCCAGCCCAAGAGGGTGTTTAGCGGGCGGAAACTTTTTTGGGGGTGATGAGGGTAGGAGCCAGCAGGTCCATATTATCCAAAACTTTAGAAGTGCCGGTCACTACGCAGTTAATAGGATCTTCCGCCAGGTAAAAAGCCAGGCCCACTTCTCGGCTCAAATATTCGGTGAGGCCGGAGAGCAGGGCTCCTCCCCCGGTGAGAATGGCCCCTTTGCTGCCCACGTCTCCCGCCAGTTCGGGCGGAGTGTTTTCCAATACCTGCTTCACCCCTTCCATGATTTCCTCCAGGGGCTCACCCATAGCCCCCATAATTTCCCGGGCATTCACCTGAATAGAGTGGGGTAAACCGTGGATCAGGTCTCTGCCCCGGACTTCCAACGGGGTGTCCCGACCGTTGCCTTCCACATGGTCTATTTTCCGCTTTAGCTCATCGGCTGTTCGCTCTCCCACGGCCAGATGGTATTCCTTCCGCAGGTGGCGTTCAATGGCTTCGTTGAACTTGTCTCCGCCTATCCGCACGCTGCTGCTCACCACCACATCGCCCATGGAAATAACCGCTGCGTCGCTGGTGCCTCCGCCAATGTCCACCACCATATTGCCGGTGGGCTGGAAGATGTCCAGGCCCGCGCCCAGAGCTGCCGCCCGGGGTTCTTCAATCATATACGCTTCCCGGGCCCCAATGCGCATCAAAGCTTCGATAACCGCTTTTTGTTCTACCGTGGTGATGCCGGCCGGCACACACACCACTACCCGGGGCTTAACGAAACTGCGGCGCACCCCGGCTTTAGCCAGGAAGTGCTTCAACATGGATTCGGTGGTGTCAAAATCTGCGATAACCCCGTCCTGCAAAGGGCGCAGGGCTTGAATGTTGCCCGGGGTGCGTCCCAGCATCTCGTAAGCTTCTTCTCCCACGGCCATGACCTTCTTGGTTTTTTGTTCCATGGCCACCACCGAGGGCTCGTTGACCACTATTCCTTTGTCCTGGAGATGCACCTGGACAGTGGCAGTCCCCAGGTCGATGCCCACGTTCGATGAAAACAGCATGAAAAAACCTCCCCTATGATTCTACCAGATTAATCACCTTCCAGCTCAACCAAGAAAGAGCAACCTCCCAGGCTGCAGGAAGGAACTAAAAAATTATACCGGTCGGGGAAACGAACCACATTAACCACGCCAAACACGCCTTTCCCCTGCCTTTAACCCAGGACCGGTAAAATCCCTGAATATACCTGCGATGATTAATCCTGCGATTATTTACACCTTTACACAGGGTTAAATTTCAACAAACAACCCCAAATTCCTCTATCCATAAAATAATTTACTCCATAACTTAACCCGGGGAGGTTTCTCCCTTTAGCTTAGCGAACCTCCACTACCTTAGGAGAACGCTTCCCGGTAAAAAGGTAAAACTTTCTCCTTGATAACCCCTCCCCCTGCCTCTTTGCTAAAACCTGTATATTTCTAAACAAGGGAGTGATATCCCTGGATAAACCGGAGGGAAGCATCCCGGGAACCCCCTTATATAGAACTCTCCCCCTTTTCTAGTCTAGATAAGCGCCCCCCGAGCTTCTGGTTTTCTCCTACTCTGGGGAATGGAAGCCGGGGCACTCCCTGCCGGTGAGCCGGTCCCACCAGTTAAAAGGGCGGTAATCCGAAAGCCAGGAAGGGGCTTTTTCTCGGATTAGCTCAAAGCAGTGGGGGCATATTTTGCTCCCCCGGGCAAAAGCCAGAGATTCCGGGATTCCCAACTTCAGCAGCTTTTCTTCAGGGGTAGGGATCATGATTTCTTCTTCTTCCACCGCTTCCCGGGCCACCACTATTAAGCCTAGGTCCCCTTCAAATTCGGAGGATTCCACGGTGGTAAAATCTAAACGGTGCCGACGGGCCAACAGGATATAGTCCCGGGCTTTGGAAAGGTGAGCCCGCTTGCTGATGACCACTTCTGCCGCCCGGGGGTCCTGGATGCTTTCCCGTATCTCCGGATAGACCCCTTTCTCCTCCACCTGATCCAGGGTTAACGCTTTGATAATTCTTTCCCGAAAACGGCCCAGGTGCTGCTTTCTCTCTTCCTTTTTCAGCTGAGGGGGGCCATGGAGGCCGGCGCTAAGGGTTTGCTGCAAGGGTGACTGCCGGGACCACTGTTGGAGGGCATCCCCTTCTTCCCGCTCCTGCAGGGTTTCACCCTCAGCTTTCCGCCCTGGCTCCTGAGGCAATTCCGAAGGACGGCCCTTTTCGGTTGCCTCTTGCCCTTCCTCAGGGGAATTCTTTCCTCTCTCTTCGCCGAATATAAACAAGGAAACCCCTCCTATCTTTTTCCCGGGCTTAGGGGACAAAGGAGTACTAGGTTTGTCCTGGGTGGGGTGTTTGCTGCCAGAATCGCTTCCCCTGGCTGTCTCTTCCCTTATTATAACATTCTTTTTCCTTGAGCAAACTCCTCGCCTTTTACCTCTTCCCACCGCATTTTTTAGCAGAAAAACAAAAAGAGGCGGGCTGAATTCTGCTTGAATTCATGCCAAGCCGCCTCTAGCTCTCTGTTAATGCCGTTACTATAAACAGTGCCTCTGCAGGGAATTAGCAGGGGGATTTCTTCCACCGAGATATCTCCATTCGCCGAGCTGCCAGGTCTTGCCCCCAGGGCGTTTCTTCCAGCTAGGGGTCTTTGGTTTCGGAAAACCGGGAAAACCCCTCAGCCCCTACGGTACTGGGAAGTTTCCCCCACCCATTTGGCAGCTTCCAGGCGGGTCAGGGCTCTCATCAGCGAGCTTCGGGCCCTGGTAAAATTGATCTCTTCCTCGTCAGCCACCCGGTGTCCGGCCAGCCTCTTTTCTGCCTTTTCTTTAGCCTGCTGAGCCCGGTCCACATCTATCTCTTCGGGATATTCCGCTCTATCCGCCAACACGGTAACCTTCTCGGGAAGGATCTCCAAAAAACCGCCGCCGCTGATAGCCACTGGACGGTACTCCTTGCCCACTTTAGCCCGCAGCAGCCCAACTCCCAAGGGCGTTACCAGGGGGGAGTGGTCGTAAAGGATCCCTATCTCCCCTTCGGAAGTGCGCACTGCCACCCTTTCCGCTTCCTCCTGCAGCATCAGCCGCTGGGGGGTTACCACCGTTAACTGAAAATTTCCAGCCATTTGTCTTCTCTCCTTTGTCTTCTCGCCTGAACCGCAGAATCAGGCTGGAGGATTTAGCCGGTTTCCGCAGCCAGCTTCTGGCCTTTTTCCACGGCTTCGTCGATGGTGCCCACAAACCAAAAGGCTTCCTCGGAAAGATCGTCGTGCTTCCCTTCCAGGATCTCCTTGAAGCCCCGCACTGTTTCCTTAACGGGGACAAATTTACCTTCCATGCCGGTAAACTGTTCCGCTACGAAGAAGGGCTGGGAGAGGAAGCGCTGCATTTTGCGGGCCCGGGCCACGGTGAGCTTATCCTCCTCCGATAGTTCGTCCATGCCCAGGATAGCGATAATGTCCTGCAGATCCCGGTAGCGCTGGAGCACCTGCTGCACGCCCCGGGCAGTCTCGTAGTGTTCGCTGCCCAAGGTGTTAGCGCTCATGATCTTGGAGTTGGAAGCCAGGGGATCTACTGCCGGATAGATGCCCAACTCTGCCACGGAGCGCTCCAGCACGGTGCTGGCATCCAGGTGGGCAAAGGTAGTGGCCGGAGCCGGGTCGGTGAGGTCGTCGGCAGGGACGTAAATAGCCTGGATAGAGGTAATGGAACCCCTCTTGGTAGTGGTAATACGCTCCTGGAGTTCACCCATTTCCGTCTGCAAGGTGGGCTGATAACCCACCGCCGAGGGGAGGCGCCCCAACAGTGCAGAAACCTCTGTGCCGGCCTGGGTAAAGCGGAAGATGTTGTCGATAAAGAGGAGCACGTCCTGTCCGTCCACATCGCGGAAGTACTCCGCCAGGCTCAAGCCGGACAAGCCTACCCGCAGCCGAGCTCCCGGAGGCTCAGCCATTTGGCCAAAAACCATAGCAGTATTGTCAATAACTCCTGATTCTTTCATCTCCAACCATAAGTCGTTTCCTTCCCGGGTGCGTTCCCCCACTCCGGAAAAGACCGAATAGCCGCCGTGCTCGTAAGCCACGTTGCGGATCAGTTCCATGATAAGGACGGTTTTGCCGACCCCGGCTCCCCCAAAGAGGCCCACCTTTCCTCCCCGGACGTAAGGGACCAGCAGGTCGATCACTTTGATGCCCGTCTCCAGAATCTCAGTAGCCGGTACCTGCTCTTCCAGGGGAGGGGGATCGCGGTGGATGGGGTACTGATCCTCGCCTTTCACCGGGTCGCCCTCGTCGATGACTTCCCCCAGCACGTTAAAGAGGCGCCCCAGGGTAGAGGGTCCTACCGGCATGTGGATGGGGCCGCCCTGATCTTCTGCTTCCATGCCCCGCACCAAACCTTCCGTGGGTGACATGGAAATACAGCGGACGGTATTGTCCCCCAGGTGCTGAGCTGCTTCCAGGTGAATAAGCCCTTCTTTCCCTTCTATGGTGATGTGGTTATAAATGTAGGGGAGCTCTCCTTCGGGAAATTCTATGTCCACCACTGGACCGATAACTTGCAATACTTTTCCTTTCGCCGCCATTGCCAGCGATCACCTCTTTTGCGTTATAAATAATAATCACCATCAGCTGCTGTTAGCTGTTCTGGTAGCCCTTTTTAGCAGCTGACTTTCCAAACGTTCGCCAAATCCTTGATAATCAGCCGGAAGGAGGCTGTTCCCTCCGCCAATGCTAGTTTTTCAAAAACTGGACTTGCCTGCTGATTTATCCTTTTTCCAGGGCCTCCACGCTGTTGACGATATCCAGCAGCTCCTGGGTAATGGCTGCCTGCCGGGCCTGGTTGTAGGAATAAGTCAGCTCTTCGATAACTTCTTCCGCGTTCTTGGTGGCTGCGTTCATGGCTGTGCGCCGAGCCCCGTGCTCCGAAGTTTTGGCTTCCAGCAGGGCAGAATAAACCGCGCTGTATATATAACGGGGCAGGAGCATCTCCAGGACTTCTTCCGCTTCGGGTTCGTAACGAAAATAGAGGGTCTCCTCCGCCGGAGGAAGTTCCTCCGGGTTGGGCGGAACAAGGGGCAGCAGTCTAACCATGGTGGGGCGCTGCTGCAAAGCGTTAATAAAGTAATTGTAGCAAACGTAAACTTCATCCACTACCCCATCCAAAAACAGCTGCACTGTCATGTCACCCAGATTCTGGACCATTTCCCAGCTGGGAATATCCTCGACGTTCAGATACTCGGAAACAATATGGTAACCCCGTCGGCGCAGGTAGTCCCGCCCCCTTTTTCCTACTACAAAAAACTGGTTCTCTGTTTCTTGATCTATCTCGTGGAGCACCCGCCGCAACAAGTTGGTGTTATAACCTCCGCACAGCCCCCGGTCGGATGTAATCACCAGGTATCCCCTGTTTTTAACTTCTCTTTCCTGCAGGAAGGGATGATCTATCTCCAGGGAATAGGTCAGTATCCGTTCGATGGCCTGTTTCATTTGCTCACTGTATGGACGGGAAGCTTCTAGGCTTTCCTGGGCTTTGCGGAGCTTAGCCCCCGCCACCATTTCCATGGCCCGGGTGATCTGCTCGGTATTTTGTACACTGCGAATCCGCCGTTTGATTTCCTTGGTGCTACGCATGGTTAATTATCACCTTCCCCCGTTCAGGCAGTCTCCTGCTCCGAAGTTCCTCGAGCAGTTTCTTGGCCGGGCACTCCCCAGCTTTCCTTGCAAGTCCGGATGGCTTCCTGGAGCATTCCTTCCAGTTCCTCGTCCAGTTTGCCCTTTTCCCCGATCTGCTGAAGCAGGTGGGAGTATTCGGTATCCAGGTGGCGGTGGAGAGTAGTCTCAAAGCTCATAATCTCTTCCACGGGGATATCGTCCAAATAGCCGTTGGTGGCAGCGTAAATGATGGCAATCTGGTGTTCCACCGGCATGGGCTCGTTTTCGTTCTGCTTAAGAATCTCCCTGGTTCTTTCACCCCGCAGCAGTCGAGCCTGGGTAGCTTTGTCCAGTTCAGTTCCAAACTGGGCAAAAGCAGCCAGTTCCCGGTATTGGGCCAGGTTCAAGCGCAGAGTACCGGCTACATCCTTCATAGCCTTGATCTGGGCGTTGCCTCCCACCCGGGAAACGGAAATTCCAGCATTAATAGCGGGGCAGATGTTAGCATTAAAAAGATCGGACTCCAGGTAGATCTGCCCGTCGGTAATGGAAATTACGTTGGTGGGAATATAAGCAGAAATATCCCCCGCCTGGGTTTCTACGATAGGCAGGGAGGTAAGGGAACCGCCGCCCCGTTCATCGGAAAGCTTAGCTGACCGCTCAAGCAGGCGGGAGTGCAGATAAAACACGTCCCCGGGATAAGCCTCCCGACCCGGTGGCCGCCTCAATAACAGAGAAAGCTGCCGGTAAGCGGTGGCATGCTTGGTTAAGTCGTCGTAGATAACCAGGGCATGCTTACCGTTGTACATAAATTCTTCGCCCAGGGCAGCTCCGGCAAAGGGGGCCATGTAGAGCAGAGGTGCCGGTTCACTAGCAGTTGCCGCCACCACAGTAGTGTAGTCCATGGCTCCGTGCTCCTCTAAAGTCTGAACTACCCCCGCCACCGTGGACTGCTTCTGACCGATGGCTACATATATGCAGTACACGTCGCTGTCCTTCTGGTTTAAAATTGCGTCAACACCAATAGCTGTTTTACCGGTGCCCCGGTCACCGATGATAAGTTCCCGTTGACCCCGTCCAATGGGAATCATTGAGTCAACAGCCTTAATTCCCGTTTGCAGGGGCTCTTTCACCGGCTGCCGGTGGGTAACCCCCGGGGCCAGCATTTCCAAGGGGCGGGAATTGTCAGTTTGCAGGGGACCCTTTCCGTCTACCGGCAGTCCCAGGGAGTTTACCACCCGCCCTAAGGAGGCTTCTCCCACCGGAACCTGGGCAATGCGCCCGGTTCTCTTTACTAAGTCGCCTTCTTTTACCTTTTCAAAATCTCCCATGATAACTGCTCCCACATTGTCCTTTTCCAGGTTGAGAGCCAACCCAAAGACCTCCTGGGGAAATTCCAGCAGTTCCATGGCCATACAACTTTCTAAACCGTAAATCCGGGCGATACCGTCACCCACGTAGATTACTACCCCGGTGTCCACCATTTCCACCCGGTCCTGGTAACTTTCTATCTGCCTCTTGATAACTTCACTGATTTCATCCGGTCTAACGCTCAACTCTTTTCACCCCCAGATACTACTTGCTCCCCGATTGAAGCAGCTCTTCTTCCATCCGCTTCAACCGAGTGTCCAGGCTGCCGTCCAACATGCGGGAGCCAATTTTGAGGATGACTCCCCCTTTAACCGAAGGGTCTATCTTCTCTTTCAGCTCCACCTGGCGCCCGGTGTACCTCTTCATGTTTTCCACTATTATGTCTTTCTGCTCCTCCTTTAGTTCCCCCGGAACAGTTACTTCTACCACTTGAATGTCCCGTTCTTCCCGGTAAAAACTGCGGTACCAGTCCATGATTTCCTCCAGGAGGGTATTCCTTTCTTTGTCCACTAACAAGAACAAAAAGTTGATAACTGCTGGCGGCGTTTCTTCCTCCTGGTATGGGAAAAGCTCTTCCAAAATTTTTTTCTTTTCCTTCTTGTTCACCAGGGGATGGGTTAGAATCTCTTTAAGCCGGGGTTCGTAGTTAAACTGTTTCTCCAGAAACTCCAGGGAAGAAAGCACTGCATCGGAAATCTCCTGCTCCTGGCTAAAGTGGTACAAGGCCCGGGCGTAATTTTGCGCTACTGCTACCGTAGTCATGAGGCTCTACCTACCTCCTCCAGATAACGCTGCACCAGTTTTTCCTGGGAAGCTTCATCGATTTCTTTTTCCATAATCTTGCTGGCGATGGATACGGATATGCTGACAATATCCTGCCGCAGCTCGTCAAAGGCTTTATTCTTTTCCGCTTCTATTTCGCTTCGTGCCCTGGCCAGCATCTCCTCAGTCTTCTGATCGGCATCTTTGCGCGCTTCTTTCAGTATTTCGTCCCTTTGGGTATATGCTTTTTCCACTATTTCACGGGCTTCTTGCCGCGCTTCCTGAATCTTCTGCTGATATTCCGAGTTCAATTGTTCCTGCCGCTGACGGTTTTCCTCCGCCAGCTGCAGCCCTTCCTCGATCTCTTGGGTGCGGTTTTCTATCAAATCAGTCAAAGGTCGGTACAAGAGTTTCCGCAAAATAAAATAAAGAATGAGGATATTGGCCACCAAAAAGGCCAACTGGACAAAGTCAATATCAATAATCACCTGTTCATCCAAATTCATCCCTCCCCTCTTTGCTACGGGAGATATTGGTATTACCTTGCGCCGCTTTCTCTATCTTCCATTTCCTACCATTGGTTCCAGCAGTCAATTCCTTCAATTAGTTCCACGCAGGCAGCAGGGAATTTCCGACCCTTTTCCTTTAAATGTCATTACCCCTAAATTTCACTTCCTCACCCTGCCTGCATCGCCTGCCTGTCCTTAGATTTTTAGTTATGCCAAGGGGTTGGCAAACAGAAGAATCAAGGCAATGATCAAAGCATAGATACCGGTGGTTTCTGCCACGGCGGCCCCTAAAAGCATAGTCCGCAGGACCACTCCCTGAGCTTCCGGCTGTCGACCTACCGCCTCACAACCTTTGCCAGCAGCAAAGCCCTGTCCGATACCGGCACCGATACCAGCCACCATGGCGGTTCCTGCTCCCAGGGCAGAAGCTGCCAGAATAAGCTCTTCTCCACTAATCATGATTTTGTTCCTCCTTTTTGATTATTTTTCTGCAGGCAATCTTAAGTTTTAATCCCAAGCAGGACTAGAGTTAACCATCCCCAGCCAAGCCATAATAAAGTAGAATGCTGCGCAATGTTTCCCTAAATAGCCCCTTAAAAGGCGTCAGATTGGCAGTGGAGCTAAAGGAAGGGATTGGCAAAAATCAGCACCAGGGCCACTATCAAAGCGTATATACCAGTGGTCTGGGCCACCGCCTGCCCCAACAGCATAGCCCTTACAATGGCTCCATGGTATTTGGGGCGGGCTGCCACTCCCTCTACTCCTTTGCCAGCAGCAAAGCCCTGTCCTATTCCCTGGCCCGTGGCTCCCACAATAGCTATCCCCGCGCCAAAGGTGGAGGCTACCAGGATGGGCCACGCTATCACCTCGTTCACCAGGGGATTGTTATACAGGATCAGCAAACCCACTATCAGGCTGAATATGCCGGCAGTAGCGGCCATGGCCTGCCCCAGGAGCATCACCAGGGTGACTCCGCGGACTTCCTGGGGGGCCCTACCGGCAGAGTTGGCAGCCATGCCGGCAGCCACTCCCATGCCGATGCCCGGACCTATCCCCGCAAGCATGGCGATGCCTGCCGCCAGGGCAGATGCCGCCATGACCAGATGGTGGGTTTCAAATTGGGAAAGCCACATCAGCAATTCTTCAATCTGGAACGTTTCTAAAAACTCCCACAGCTGCTCCACTTAGCATCACCCTTCTTTTCTATCATTTTGAGTCTCGCTTTTGAGCCTTAGGTCTTCTGTTTTCGTCTTTTTTGCTACTTCATCTCCGTAGTTAGTTTAGCAATCAACCAGCTTACTCATGCCCCTAAATAGCTGCTTCCAAAATTTCCTTACCCCTTAATTACTCCCCTTTACTGTGCTCTCCAGCAGTTTCCCCGGATTGGCAATAAATTGGCGGTAACCCGGTAAACTTTAAAAGCTCGGTCATTTAGTTCGGATCCATCTGCAGGGTTATAAAGGTAATGGTAAGCATGACGAAAATAAAGGTCTGGATGAGCCCGGCGAACATATCAAAGTACATATGGCCTATAATGGGAATAATTACAGGAGCAAAAGCATAGAGCAGGGCCATGATGATCACGCTCCCCAGCATGTTCCCGAAAAGACGGAAACTTAAGGACACGGGGAGGGCCAGTTCGCTGATCACATTGAGAGGAGCCATAAACGCCAGGGGCTCAAAGTAACTTTTAATGTAGCCGAATCCGCCTTTAGCCTTGATACCGTGGTAATGCACCAGGATGAAAGTTATGAGGGCCAGGGCGAAGGTGGTATTCAGATCGGCGGTGGGCTGCCGCAGGGCCACCAGGCCGCTCAGATTACCCAGCAGCAGGTAGAGGGTAAGGGTCATCACGTAAGGGGCAAAACCCCTTCTCCCCTCTCCCATAGTATTGTCTACCAGCCAATGGGCACCTTCTACAATCATTTCCCCCCTCAGTTGAAGCCGGCTGGGAACTTTGGTCAGCCTGCTTCTCAGCCACAGGGCGAACAGAATCAGCACCAGCATAATGATCCAGGTGTTCACCACGGTGTTGGTTATCTCCAGGCCAATGGCGTCAATAGTAAAAATTGTCCGGATGCCAAAATCCATTTCCATAAATCATCCCCCCAAACCCCTTTACTGACTGATTAACTTCTGAACAGCCGGTTTCACCATATTGCTGGCTTTTTTATGTAAATTTATATATTGCCAACAGCTGGTAAGATGTTTGTCTAACTTTGCCTTACTCCAGGTAGCTCCTGGAAATTCCTTGCGGGCATAAACCCCCGGGCGGGAACCTCCAGCGCCTTCTTTATCCCTTATTCCCCGCTGGAAGGCTCGGTTTCCCAGGAAGAAGCTCCCTCTTCTCCCGAACCTTTCTCCATTTCTCCATCGTCCGATTGAAAGGTGTAAAAGAGAAGTATCACCAAACGGGGAAGCAAAAGCCCTCCTACTGCACCCCAAAAATGCCCCATAGAATGCTGCATGGTGCCCACCAGGACCAATATATACAAGCCGTAGCGCACTATAAAATTAAAAAACACATAAAATTTAGCCCGGGTGGTGGGCATAGAGAAGGCTTTTGCCAGGGCGTTGCCGTGGGCTAAAAACGCCAGCGCCGCCACAGCAGCCCCTAAAATCAACCCTTGGGCCCCCTGGTGCATCCCCAAAAAGAAGAGGACCACTGCCCCCGCCAGGGCCATAATACCGTTGAGGCAAACGAATCTTTTTTTAAACTTGGCAAACTCTTCCACGATGCCTCACCTGGTCTCGCTTGAGAATTACGCTTTCTGTTAACTTTCGGGTAACTCCAT
>CAZXDQ010000007.1:0-15524 GCA_964639405.1 uncultured Syntrophomonadaceae bacterium
GGAGTTCAGACGTGTGCTCTTCCGATCTCATTCCCGGGAGATGGTGCTGGATTGGTTGAGTGCCGGCCTGGATCCCGAGCGCTCGGTTATTTTTCGCCAATCAGACATCCAGGAACACGCGGAACTTTATCTGCTGTTTTCCATGTTTACTCCTATTGCCTGGCTGGAACGCTGTCCTACCTTTAAGGAACAAATACGGGAGTTAGAGGGCAGAGAGCTTTATACCCATGGTTTTTTGGGGTATCCCCTCCTCCAGGCTGCTGATATTCTAATCTATAAAGCTAACGCTGTTCCCGTAGGAGAAGATCAAGCTCCCCATGTGGAGATGACTCGGGAGGTGGCCCGGCGCTTCAATCACCTTTACCAGGAAGTATTCCCGGAGCCGGAAACCATGCTGAATCAGTTTCCGATGGTGACGGGAATTGATGGGCGCAAGATGAGCAAGAGTTATGACAATTTTATCCGTTTAGCGGAAGAGAGGGAATCTCTGGAGGAGAAGGTGAGGATGATGGTTACCGATCCCGGTCGAGTACGCAAAACCGATCCGGGAAATCCCCAGGTTTGCAGTGTGTTTGCTTTCCACCGACTGGTGAATCAGGAGGAACTGTCTTTTATAGAAGAAGAGTGCCGCCGCGGAGGGATAGGTTGTGTCCAGTGCAAAAAGAATTTGGCCGAGAAACTGGATAATTTAATCAGCCCCATCCGGGAAAAGAGAAAAGAACTCCTGGATAAGGATCGGCAAGACGATTACCTGGAGGAAATATTGGCCTACGGCGCCGAGAAAGCCCGAAAAGCTTCCCAAGAAACTCTGCAGCAGGTAAAAAGGGTTATGGGGCTGTAAGGAGTCGATTAATAACGGAATTCCGGGGTGCACGCCCATGAAATACCACGTAAAATTACCATTTTTTGAAGGTCCCTTTGATCTTTTATTTCATCTTATTCAAAAGCAGGAAATTGATATCTGGTCTATCTCCATCTCTCAAATTACTGAACAGTACCTGGAGCACTTGCAGCTCATGGAAGAGTTGAACCTGGAAGTCACCAGCGAATTTTTGGTAATGGCAGCTGCTCTGCTGCGGTTGAAGTCCAAACTCCTCCTGCCGGGGAGCAGTTCCCTGCAGGAGGAAGGGGAAATGGAAGAGCTCTTTCCCATTAGCAGTACCGAGGAACTGGTGCGCCGGGTGTTGGAATACCGCCTTTACAAAGGGGCTGCTTTTTTCCTGCAGGAGAAGGAAAAGGAGCAACAGAAAATATTTTTTCGTACCGCCAAATCTCCTCGGGTGCTTAATTTGCCTCGGCAGGAGACCATTTTTTCCCAGGGAGAAACCGCCAACACCCTGGCATCGCTGCTGCAGGAAATGGAAGAAAGAGCTTTTACCGTTGATCCCGGTTACACTTTTTCTGTTATGGAAGAATACGATTTGCGGAAAAAGATGGACCGGGTGTTAGGGAAGTTAGAGGAGGTTAATCAACCCCTGTTTTTTGATTCTTTTTTGGAAACTGGAAAAACTTCCGAACTGTTGACTTTGTTCTTTGCCATGTTGGAATTAGCTTACCAAAAGAAGATCAAAATTTATCAGGAAAAGGATTTTGGCCCAATTATTATTGAAAAAGCTTTCAGTTAGGCAGTCAAACCAAGATAGAGGAGCTTATTCATGGTGATGGTCCAGGGCGGATCTGCAGGGAGGGAAAATGATTGGTTATGAGGGTTAGCAGTCGTTCCGTTATCGAAGCACTGCTCCTGGTAAGTGAAGAGCCCCTTTCTGTGGAGAAGCTGTCTCGCGTGCTGGAACAGCCGGAAGAGGAAGTGGAGAACCTTCTCCGGGAGCTCCAGGAGGAGTGGAGCCAGGGAAACCGGGGAATCCAGTTGTACCAGGTGAAGGAGGGTTATCAACTGGGCACTCCTCCCGAGCTTGCCTCCTATGTAGAGAGCCTTTTTGCCAGTGATACCCGCCCCACCCTCTCCAGGGCTGCTTTGGAGACTTTGGCTATAGTGGCTTACAAGCAACCTATTACCAGAGTGGAAATTGAAGCTATTCGAGGGGTAAAATCGGGGGGAGTGCTGGATAACCTCCTGAAGAGGAAGTTGATTAAAGTGACCGGACGAAAGGATTCTCCCGGTAAGCCGCTGACTTACGGCACTACTGAAAATTTTTTAAGTTACTTCGGCCTTAATGATTTAGAAGAACTTCCTCCTTTGGAAAAGGAGGAAGGAGAACAAGAGCTATAACTGCAGGAGGAAACAGTATTGAAATTAGCCCGCTTTTTATCCCTGGCGGGGGTTACTTCCCGTCGGAAGGCAGAGGATCTAATTCGGCAGGGCTTGGTACAAGTTAATGAAGAAGTGGTGGACCGACCAGAAGAAAGGGTGTCTCCCCAAGATCGGATATACGTGGAAGGGCGGCAGATTTTTCTTCCTCAAAATTTTTTGTACGTACTCTTGCACAAGCCTGGAGGAGTATTAACAACTGTAAACGATCCCTATGGTAGGGAAACCGTCATGGGGCTACTGCAAGCAATTAACACCCGTCTATACCCGGTAGGAAGGTTAGATCGGGATGCTACTGGCGCTCTTCTTCTTACCAACGATGGGGAGTTAGCTCATCGTTTGCAGCATCCGAGCTATGAGGTGCCTAAAATTTATCAGGTGAGAGTAAAAGGCCTACCCGGAAAAGAAGAACTGCGACGACTTCGGGAGGGGATACAATTAGAAGAAGGCCTCACTTCACCGGCCAAGTTTGAACTGCTCAGGACCGAGCAAAAAAAACGAGAAGCTCATTTAAAGGTAGAGTTACATCAGGGATGGAAAAGGCAGATCAAGAGGATGTTTCAAGCAGTGGGCTGTCAAGTCTTGCACTTACACCGCTCCCATTTTGCTTTTTTGCATCTTCGAGGCCTGCCTCCCGGGAGTTATCGTTATTTATCCAGCCAGGAAGTAAGAGATTTAGGGAAGATGGTAAAAGTAACCAGGGAGGGCCACAACTAAAAAAAGATGGTCCTTGAAATATTCGGATAACTGAAGTACAATATGTTTAAAATTTATTATAGGGGCTGTCGTTCAGGTGCTCCCCAGAAGTTAAAAGGGAAGTCCGGTGTAAATCCGGCGCGGTCCCGCCACTGTTACCGGGAGCTTTGGGCCGAAAACCACTCCTCAACTACGAGGGGGAAGGCGGCTGAGAGCGAGGAACGGAAGCCAGGAAACCTGCCTGAGCGATTGCGTGCTGGTCCTTCGAGGAAAAGGAGGTGCGTTTTTATGAAACGTCGAACTCGGCACCCTTAGGTCCGGGATTTTTTACGTTAAGGTGGAGGTTTAGTGGGAGGCTGATGGAAAGTAATAAGATTAACCTTATTTAACCCCAGTTGGATGGGAAAAGAAAAATAAAGGAGACATGACTGATGCTGCGATTATTGGCAATCTTTCTGCTAAGCTTGATGTTGGTAGTAATGGCGGGTTGTGAAGAAGCTCCTCCGGAGGAAGAGCCGGAAGAAGAGGAAGAGGCAGAAGAATTGGAGGAATTCAGTTCGGTGATAGACGGAGAGGGGGAAGAAGTGGTCCTGGAGGAAGAGCCGGAAAATATTGTTTCCCTGGCGCCCAGTAAAACCGAAAAGATTTTTGCCCTGGGTTGGGGCGACCAGATAGCAGGAGTAAGCGATTTTTGCAACTACCCTCCCGAAGTGGAAGAGAAAGATTTGGAACGGGTGGGAGACGCCTTTGAAGTTAGCGAGGAAGCCATCTTTGCCCTGGATGCGGACCTGGTAGTAACCAACACCCTTCCGGAAGGCATGCGGGAGATGCTGGAAGGAGAAGGAGTGCCGGTCTTTTTCACCAACCCGGAGAACATTGAGCAGACCCTGGAGAGCATAGAATTGATGGGCGAACTGCTGCAGGCTCAAGACGAAGCCGGCACTATAATAGAAGAAATGGAAGATGAGTTGGAGGCTTATCAGGCTAAGCTGGAAGATATAGAAGGGGAAGAGAAACCAGAAGTGCTCCTCCTTCTGGACGATCAACTGTATGTGGCTGGCCAGGGTACTATGCAGTCGGAAATCCTGGAATACGCAGGCGGTGTGAACGTAGTAGAGGAAGTGGTTTACGATCCCCTTACCGAAGAAGCCATTATCGAGAAAAATCCTGAAGTTATTTTTATTACTTTTCCTGAAGTGGAAGAGGTAACTGAAAGAGAAGCCTGGGAAGAGATCGAGGCGGTGCAAAACGATCGGGTTTACCTGCTGGAGGCGGAGTACAACGATGCGATTTCCCGCTCTACCCCCCGGTTGACCGAGGGAATTGACTACTTGCACGATCTTCTTTATTAGGGTAAATACTGGAAGCAATAATTGGGTTGAATGAGTGGGATGATGGAGCGCTATTAGCTAGGAGGTAAACATGCGGGGGAAAACGGCTGTTTATTTGGGAATATTTGCGGCGGCAGGTTTAGTAGTAGCTGTATATTCCCTAACTGCAGGAGCTGCGGATGTTTCCTGGAAAGAAGCTTTGGGGGTATTATTACATCGTATTCCCTTTGTCCCTTTGGAAGAAGGAGATCAAGGGGTTCACACTATCGTGTGGCAGCTCCGTTTCCCCCGCATTGTTTTAGCCCTGATTATAGGAGCCTCCCTGTCCATGGCGGGAGCGGCCTTCCAGGGTCTTCTTCAAAATCCCCTGGCGGATCCTTTTACCATAGGGGTTTCCAGCGGGGCAGCCCTGGGGGTAGTATTGGCCATGACCCTCTTTGCAGTTTGGGACATGTCGTTGGGAATGCTCATGCCCGTAGCTGGTTTAGGGGGAGCCATGCTTACTTTGTTTTTGGTTTACCGTTTGGCCCAGGTAGGAGGTAAACTGCCAGTGGCCACTCTTTTGCTTTCTGGGGTGATCCTCAGCTCTTTTTTCTCTGCGGTCATCTCTTTGATCATGTTTCTTTCCGGAGAGGAACTGCGGGGAATATTTACCTGGATAGCAGGGGGGCTGGGGATGAGAGGGTGGCCTTACGTTTACCTCATCCTCCCTTATTTTTTGGTGGGGGTAGCGGTGATAATATACTATGCCCGGGACTTGAACCTCATTCTCCTGGGTGAAGATACTGCCTTTAGTTTAGGGGTAGAAGTGGAAAAGGTAAAAAAACGGGTGCTGTTGGCAGCGGCTCTAGTAACGGCCTCAGCGGTTTCCGTAAGCGGCATGATTGGTTTCGTCGGGCTTATTGTCCCTCATGCTGCCAGAATGCTATTGGGGCCAGACCACCGTATACTCTATCCGGCTTCTTTGCTGTTGGGTGGAGCATTTATGGTAGTTGCCGATACTTTCGCCCGTACTGTGATGCCCCCCATTGAGCTGCCGGTGGGTATCGTTACTGCATTTTTAGGAGCGCCCTTTTTTATGTATCTTCTTTGGCAGAGAAGGGAATCCTTCCGCTTTTAAACTCAACCTGCCGCTATTGTTTTTTTACATACTACTAAAATGCAAAAAAGTAAATACATGGGAATATTTACGGAGGATGTTTTATGGCCAGAGTCTCTTTGGGGGACATCTCTTTCAACTATGGGAGCATTACCGGCTTAGAAGAAGTGGATATCCGCATATCTTCTGGTGAAGTAGTGGGGATCATAGGACCTAATGGTAGCGGAAAAACTACCCTGCTGAAAGTGATAGCTGGGCTGCTTAAGCCCCAGCAGGGTTGGATATGGCTTAACGAGAAAGATATTTCCACCCTTTCTCCTCTGCAGGTAGCAAGAGAGGTTTCAGTGGTCCCCCAGGCTACTACTGCCGGGTTTAATTTTTCCGTAGAAGAAATAGTTACTATGGGCCGCCATCCCTACCAGGGACGCTGGGGTAAAACCAAGAAGGAAGACCGGGAGGCAGTGGAAGAGGCCCTGCAGCTTACTCACTGCTGGGAGCTGCGCCACCGCAGTTTTATGGAGCTGAGCGGAGGTGAGCAGCAGAGGGTTATCCTGGCCCGGGCTCTGGCCCAGGATCCCTGGTTGATCTTGCTGGATGAGCCTACTTCCCATTTGGATTTGGGTTATCAGAAAGAAATTTGGGAAGTGCTGAGCAGATTTAATCGGGAACGAGGAGTAACAGTGTTGGCGGTCATGCACGATTTGAACTTGGCTGCTCAATACTGCCGGCGATTAATTTTGCTTCATGAAGGGAAAATACATTCCCAGGGCTCCCCCCAGGAAGTCCTCACCCGGGAAACTATTGCAGAAGTTTACCGTTGTGACGTCTCCATCCAGAAGCATTCCCTGACGGGGGTTCCTCAAGTTACCCTGGTTCCTGGAAAAGAAACTGAGGAAAGTCGGCATCTGGCAGGCCTTAACGTACACGTTATAGGTGGTGGGGGAAGCGGAACCAGGGCAATAGAATGGTTGCAGGCCCACGGCGCGGAAGTTAGTGCCGGGGTACTCCACCGGGGCGACAGTGATTGGGAAGTGTGCCGAGCTTTAGGGGTGTACTGTTTGGAAGAAGATCCTTTTGTGCCCGTAAGCGAAGAGAAACACCAGGAAAATTTAACTCAAATTTTTGCTTCCCAGCTGGTGATCCTGGCGGGAGTATACCTGGGATGGGGCAATCAAAAAAACCTGGAGGCTGCTTGGAGGGCCCAACAGGCCGGGATTCCAGTGATCTTGATAGATGATCCTCCTATTAAGAAGAGGGACTATACGGGGGGCAGAGCTACTAAATACTGGGAGAAACTGGTGGAAAGAGGAGCTGCCCTTGCCCCCAAACTGGACCTGGAATTAATAAAAAGTATGGTTTTTAGGTAGTCCCTGCTGTTTTCAAAAGGATTTTTCTATCTACCTTTCTGGAAGGGAGGATCTGAAGGATTTTAAGCGAATTTAATACTTCGAGAGCCATTATTATAGTAATCATTATAAAGGAGGGGCTGGATTGTTAAAGCCGGAAACCGGTAACACCAGATTCCAATCCAGTGAAGCCAGGCAATCCCAGAAGATCCGGTTAAAAGTCCGCTTTGATTATCGGGGGACACCCCGCCCCAACCGTTTCTTTTTTGGGGGTAAAAAAACAGAAGTGGCGGCGGAAGAAGTAAGAGAACACCGGGCGGCCTTGTGGAAGAATGTGCCCTTGCAGGGGGTACAGGTGGAAGAAGTGCAGACTTATGATATTTACACCATTATGGAGAAAGAAAGCCAAGAAGAGAAAATCGCCTATGCTCCTCTTGAACTTGTTCTATCGGTAGATTCCCTGGAAGACTGCGTAAACATTATTGCCAGGGAGGAGTTTCGCACCCTGGAGATACTGGAGCCCTTTTCTATGACTTTTTCTTCTCGGGAACTGGAAAAGCTCCTCTTCCGTTTTGCGGAAGCGGTAAAACAAGTAGGGAAAAAATAACCGGCCAGAGAATATTACCAGAGAAGATTAAAAGTCCTTGTCAAAAAAGAAATTTTGTAATATATTTACCTAGGTCGGATGAAATGATGATTGTTGTGGTTGGGTGGTAAATTACAGTGGGATCAGTAAAGGTTAGAGGTATAAGAGGTGCGACTACCGTTAAGGAAAACCAGTACCGGGAAATTCATCAGGCTACAGAGGAACTGGTAAGGGAAATGGTCCAGGAGAACGAAATTGAACCGGAGGAAGTGGCGGCGGCATTTTTTACGGTAACTTCTGATCTAAATGATGCGTTCCCGGCGCAGGCCGCAAGGGATATGGGTTGGCGCCTGGTTCCTATGATGTGTAGCGTGGAAATAGAGGTGCCAGGTTCACTGTCCAGGTGCGTAAGAGTTTTGCTGCTGGTAAACACCAGTAAAGAGCAGAAGGAAATCAAACATGTGTATTTAAAAGAGGCCAAAAGATTGCGAAGCGATCTCTAGGGTAGCACCTGTAGATTAACAGGTGTTTTTTATGTTGGAAGGCCTCAGAGCAATTACGAACCGAAGACAAGGAGGGGTTGCTCTGGAAATCGCCATAGACGGGCCTGCCGGAGCAGGCAAGAGCACTATAGCCAGGCTGTTATCACGCCGTTTAAATTTGAACTATCTGGATACAGGCGCTATGTACCGGGCTTTTACCCTGAAAGTAGTGCGAACCAAGATGGATCTTGACGACCTGGAAAGAGTACAGGATTTACTACATCAAACAGATCTGGAAATAATTGATGAAAGCAGCGGCAACCGGGTAATTATGGATGGAGAAGAAGTTACGGAGGAAATTCGAGACGCTCGGGTTAACCAGTGGGTTTCTCCCGTGTCCGCTATGGAGCTGGTAAGAGAAGCTATGGTGGACAAGCAGAGAGCCATGGCCAGAAAGTGGGGCGGGGTTATTATGGATGGTAGAGATATAGGGACCTGTGTTCTTCCCCACGCCTCTCACAAGTTTTACCTGGATGCCTCCCTGGATGAAAGGGTAAGGCGTCGCTACCAGGAACTGCAGGAAAAAGGAAAAGAACTTGCTTGGCATCAGGTCAAGGAAGAAATAATCAACCGCGACCGTATCGATAAGGAAAGGTCTGTTTCGCCCCTGATGGTGGCTTCTGATGCAGTAGTTATTGACACTACCGGCTTAAATATAGAGGAAGTAGTGCAGGAAATTGTTAAGCACCTGACCCCTAAAACCGCTTAAGCACCCGGGAGGGAAAGCAGTGTTATATTCTATAGCTCGCTGGTTGTTTATAGTTCTCTTTTTTCTCTTTTTTCGTTATCGGGTCTATGGGAGGGATAATATACCACCACCACCTTTTATCGTATGCAGCAATCACATGAGCTGGTTGGATCCTCCCCTGGTAGCTTGCATTTTTGAGAGAAGGCATCAGGTTTACTTCATGGCTAAAGAGGAACTTTTCGATATCCCCCTTTTAGGTTTAATTTTAGAGAGAATCGGGTCATTTCCGGTGAAAAAAGACACCGCGGATCGGCGGGCAATAACCAAAGCTTTACAACTGCTGAAGGACGATAAAGTGGTGGGCATGTTTCCTGAAGGTACTCGCAGCCGAAAGGGAAAGCTGCAGCAGTTTTTTGACGGTGCTTCCTGGATAGCTTTAAAAAGCCAGACACCTGTAGTTCCGGTGGCTATAAAAGGTCCCTATAGGTTGTTTAGACCTACAGAGGTATTTATAGGTCCCCCCCTGTATTTTGATTATTATCGGCAAGGCAAGAAATACGGACGGGATGATTTGAAGGAAGTGAGCGGTAAAATAAGCAGGGGCATATACCGCCTCTTGGAGGAGGAAACCGTATCTTGAACCTCCCCATAGGTGCCCTCACAGGTGCCCTTGGGCCGAAAAACCTTATTAATTCTTAAGGGAGGCGAAGATGAGTTTGCAGGTTCATTTGTACCAGGGTTCCGGGTTCTGCTCCGGTGTCCGGCAAGCTATTAGGAAAGCCTTAAAACTAGCGGAGGAAAAAGACCAGGTTTACACCCTGGGGCCTTTAGTGCACAATCGGGAAGTAGAGCAATACCTGGAAGACCGCGGTGTTTTTAGTGTTGATGATCCCTCGGAAGGAGAAAAGGGTAGTACCCTGCTTATCAGGACCCACGGAGTGGGACCTAAAACCAGGGATTTTATAGCTTCCAGGGAAGGAATCGAACTGCAAGACGCCACTTGCCCCCGGGTCCAAAAGGTGCAGCAGCTAGCCGAGGAGGCAGTTAATAGGGGCGCGGAACTATTTCTTTGGGGCAAGAAAGAACATCCGGAGGTTCAGGGTATTGTAGAATGCTCAGGAGGCAAAGCCCGGGTGGTGCTTTCTTGGGAGGAACTTAAAAAAAAAGCAGCAGAAGTACCTTCCCACCAGGAAGCCGTTTTGCTGTCCCAAACTACCCAGGACCAATCTGAATTTGAACAGGCTGCTTCTGGCTTCACAGAGCTTTTTCCCCAGGGAGTGGTCCATGACACTATATGCGATGCGGTAAAAACTCTGCAGGAAGAAGCGGTTCGCTTAGCTCAACGGGTAGAAGTTATGGTGGTCTTTGGGAGTTCTTACAGCAGTAACACGGAAAAATTAGTCCGCATGTGCCGTAAGCACGTTCCTACTTATCGGGTGTCCCATGCCGGCGAACTGGAGCCGGATATGTTTAAACATATTAAAGAAGTGGGGGTAATAGCAGGCGCTTCTACCCCTGATTGGATTATTAAGGAGGTAGTGGAAATGATGGAAGATGAAAGGATGGGCGAAGGAGTAAACCAAGAGGAGCAACCTAATCAGGAAACGGAAGAGGAGGTGGAAGAGAATTTAGAGCAGCAGGAAGCAGAGGAGGAAGAGAGTCAGCAGGATGAAGGCCAGGAAACTGGGTCTGATCAGCCAGATTTTAGCTACCAGGACGTGCAAGAGTTTGAAGTGGGGGAAAAAATAAGCGGTAAAGTAGCCCAGGTAGACGACGATCATGTGCTGGTGGATATTGGTTATAAAACGGAAGCAGTCCTCCCCCGTTCGGAAGTTTACCTGGAAGAAGGGAGCTCCCTCCGGGACAAATTTTCTCTAGAAATGGAAATTGAGGTAGCGGTGCTCCGCCTGAACGAGGAAGAAGGAAGTATTACGGTATCTCATCGTCGGATGGAGAAGGAAAAGTATTGGTCAGCCCTGGAAAAGGCTTATGAAAACGAGGAAGTCCTGGAGGGCCGAGTCAAAGAAGTGGTGGATGCCGGGGTTATTATTGATCTGGGAGCGGGAATTGAAGGCTTTATGCCTGGTTCCCTGGTAGATGCCGGCTATATACCGGATTTTAACGTTTTCTTAGATGAGACCCTTACCTTTAAAATTATCGAAATGAATAGGGAACGGAATAAAGTTATACTCTCCCGTAAGAAGGTCATGGAAGAAGAGGCAGAGCAGAAGAAACAGGACGCCCTGGACCAGTTGGAAGAAGGCAGTGTGGTTAAAGGCACCGTTAAACGCCTCACAGAATTCGGCGCCTTTGTAGATGTTGGAGATATTGACGGACTAGTCCACATATCGGAAATATCCTGGGAGAGGGTAGAGCACCCGGCTGATGTTTTGGAAGTAGGACAGGAAGTGGATGTAAAAGTGTTGGAGGTGATCCCCGAGAAAGAGAGGGTCAGCCTTAGCATTCGTAAAGCACAGCCGGATCCCTGGGATGAAGTCTCCAGCAAATTCGGTATAGGAGATATTATTGAAGGCAAGGTTACTCGCTTGGTTAATTTTGGCGTTTTTGTAGAGTTGATGCCGGGAGTGGAAGGATTGGTCCATATCTCCCAGGTGGCAGATCATCATGTCAAACACCCTTCAGAAGTGGTAAAGGAAGGGGATAAGATTAAAGTGAAAATCCTGGATCTGCGGCCCCAGGATAAAAGGATAAGCCTCAGCATAAAAGATGCTTTCACCCCGCCGCCTGCTCCTGAGAAAGATACTGGCTCAGGCAGTGAGGAGGAAGAAAGTGGGACCGGAGTAAAATTAGGGGATGTTTTTGGAGATTTATTCCCTCGTAGTTATACGGAGAGCGGGCAGCAGGAAGAGGATTCAGCCAGGGATAATGAGGAGAGTGAAGAAATAGAGGGAGACAGCCAAGAAGAAGACGAGGAGCCCAATGAACAATAGCAGTTTATATACCTCCCGCCGGCAGAGAAAAGACCAGCACCTTGCCTATGCTTCTAATGTTTACCCCGGGGAGGCGGATTTTTCCGAAGTAGAATTGGTGCACAACTGTCTGCCTGAAACAGAGTGGTCTGAGGTTCAGCTTCGCACCAGTCTGGCTGGTATGTCCCTGCCTTCGCCCCTCTTTATTAACGCCATTACTGGAGGAACGGAGGAGGCTTTACGCGTTAATCGTTCTTTGGCCAGGGTAGCCCGTAAAGGGGGCTTTGCTATGGCGGTGGGGTCCCAAAAGGTGGGCTTGGGGGATCCCGAGGCGGCTTCTTCTTTTGAAGTGGTGCGTCGTTTTAATCCTGCCGGGGTAATTTGGGCCAATCTTGGCTATTATGCAGATGTGGAGACTGCCCGCAGAGCAATAGACATGATCGGTGCAGACGGTATCCAGATCCACCTTAATATTCCGCAGGAATTGGCCATGGGGGAAGGTGATACCTCCTTCAAGGGAATCTTGGAGGGTATATCTGAACTTTGTAGAGATCTGAAGGTTCCGGTAATGGTCAAGGAAGTAGGTTTTGGTCTTTCCCAGGAACAATCCAGGTTACTACAAGAAGCCGGAGTAAAGGCTCTGGATGTAGGAGGCAGAGGGGGCACTAATTTTCTGCAAGTCGAAAACTGGAGGCATAAGGGTAACTTCAAGCTACCCTTCCAAGAGTGGGGGATTCCCACTCCTATAAGCTTGATAGAGACCCTTTCTGCAGTCAATGGAAAAGTTGATGTGATGTCTTCTGGTGGAATCCACGGAAGCCTGGAGATAGGAAAATCTTTGGCTTTGGGAGCAAAAACAGTGGGAATTGCCGGTATGGCATTGAGAATTCTGGAGAAATATGGAGAAAAAGCCCTCTTTCTGCGTTTGAAGCGCCTGGAAAGAGAATTACGCACCATTATGCTTATGACGGGCTCGGCAGACCTCCAAAAATTTTCTCGTTCCCCCGTAGTAGTCACCGGTTATACTGCAGAATGGCTGCGGCGTCGGGGTATAGACGTCGATGTATTGGCCAGGCAGGGCAGGTTTGCTGGGTAAATTTTAAGAATAAGCTAAAAATAGGTGAGTAATGGCTCTCTTTTGGGCTTAATATACCCCATGGTTTTTCTACATACCACCAAAGGAGGAAGAGGGATTTATGTCCACCAATCAGAATAAGGGAACCCTCATTTCCTCAGTAGATTCTTTTTCTATAAGTGAAGAAGTTGGCATTGAACCTGGGGACAGGCTTTTTAGCATTAACGGAGTGCAACCAAGGGATATCATAGATTACCGTTGGCTTTCTTCCGAAGAGCTGTTATTATTGCTTTTGGAAAAATCCGATGGAGATTGGTGGGAAATAGAAATAGAGAAAGACAGATATGAACCCTTGGGTTTGCATTTTGATCCACCCACCATCAGAAAGGTTAGAAAGTGTGGGAATCAATGTGTTTTTTGTTTTGTGGATCAAAATCCTCCGGGGATGAGGGAAACCGTTTATTTTAAAGACGACGATTACCTCCTTTCGTTTTTGGAGGGCCACTATATAACTCTTAATTCCTTGTCCCCTCAAGAATTGGATAGAATAGTAGAAGAAAAACTTTCTCCCCTTTATGTATCTATTCACACTACTGATTCCCACCTTCGCTGCTCCATGATGCGCAGCCAATCTGCTGCTATGATCAAGGATAGACTAACCCAGCTGACTTCCGGGGGCGTATTGATACATGGGCAAATTGTGCTTTGCCCAGAATGGAACGACGGGAATAATCTGGAGCAAACCTTGTGGGAGTTGGCCTCATTAGGGACCAACCTGCAGAGTTTGTCGGTGGTTCCGGTAGGCCTTACTTCTCATCGGGAGGGGCTTACTCCTCTCCGTCCACTGGGAGAGGAAGAGGCCAGGGAAATATTGAGTTTAGTACATCGCTGGCAGGAAGATATGTTGAAAACCAGAGGGACCAGGTTTGTTTTTGCTGCCGATGAATTGTATTTGAAATCCGGATACCCCCTCCCCTCTGACCAAGAATACGAAGACTATCCCCAACTCTCCAATGGGGTAGGAATGCTGCGGCTTCTGGAAGAAGATCTTCGGGACTGGAACCCTCAGTTTTCTGAAGGGGTGAGTTCTACCTCTCTGCAGGTAACCCTGGTTACGGGTAAAGCTGCCGGGGAATTTATCAATAGGGTGGCCTGGAAATTGGAACAACTGAATACAAATTTGCGCCTCCAGGTAATAGAGGTGCCCAATCGTTTTTTTGGCTCCCCGGTCAATGTTTCCGGGTTGCTGACCGGGAATGATTTATTGCAGGAACTCCAGGGAAAAACTTTGGGGGAAGGTGTAATTTTCCCCCGGCTTATGCTGAAGGAAATGACCGCATCATTTTTGGATCATTTTACTCCAGAGGATCTTTCCTCCAAGCTGGGAGTCCCTTTTATACCCGCAGGGGACTTGGAGGAACTTTTAAGCGGGGTGGAAGAGCTGGCACAACGTCGGGGACGGAAGGGGTTGGCTGTTGAGTAGAGGAGTGGTAGCAATAGTAGGCCGTCCCAATGTGGGGAAGTCCACTCTTTTTAACCGCCTTCTAGAAAGAAGGCAGGCTATAGAAGATCGCGCTTCCGGAGTAACCAGGGATCGTCTTTATGGAAAAGTGGAATGGAGTGGAAGTTACTTCACTTTAATAGATACGGGAGGCCTGAATCTTTCTCCCAGGAATTCATTGGAGGACCTGGTACAGCGTCAAGTGCAGTTTGCCCTGGAGGAAGCTCATTTGGTGCTTATGGTGGTGGACGTACGAGAGCAGGTAACCTCCTTGGATCAAGAGATTGCCGCTTATTTACGCAAACAGGGTAAGGAAGTGCTGCTGGTGGCCAACAAGCTGGATCCGGGTAAAAAAGACTGGCAATGGTACGACTTTTATCAACTGGGATTGGGAGATCCTCTTCCTGTTTCCGCTTCCCACGGCAGGGGTATTGGAGAGCTTTTGGACGAGGTCTTGGAGCGACTACCCCCGGAAGAAGAGGAAGCGCCTCTTAAAGAGGATGCCATCAGGGTAGCGGTAGTAGGTAGGCCCAATGTGGGAAAATCGTTGCTGGTAAACCATTTGCTGCAAGAAGAACGGGCTATTGTAAGCGATGAACCGGGAACTACCCGGGACTACCTGGAAGTTAAATGGAATACTGGAGAAAAGCCAATTGTTTTAGTAGATACCGCCGGTTTGAGAAAAAAAAGCCGGATAAAAAAAGGGGTGGAATTCTACAGCGTAGTCCGCTCCCTGAAAGCTATAGACAGGGCAGACGTGGCGGTAGTGTTGGTGGATGCGGTTCAGGGGGTTACTGAACAAGACAAAAAGATTATGGGATACGTGGTGGATGCCGGAAAAGGGCTGGTAGTAGCAGTAAACAAGTGGGATCTAATGCGTAACCAGGGAACCACTGTCGATGATTTTTTAAAAAGGGCCCGGGAGCAGCTTTATTTTGTTAGCTTTGCGCCCTTCCTCTTTATTTCTGCTTTGACCGGTTGGCGGGTACAACGCTTGCAGGAGAAAATATGGAAAGTAGAGGAGGAGAGGAGAAAGAGGGTTGGTACCTCCCTGCTTAACCAACTTTTGCAAGATTCTCTTATGGTAAACCCTCCACCCTCCCGAAGGGGGAGTAAGGTTAATTTTTATTACGCCACCCAGCCGGAGATCCAACCTCCTACCTTTGTTATTTTTGTAAACGAGCCAGAACTGGTACCGGATACCTATCTCCGCTATCTGGAGAATCGGCTGAGGGAGTCCTTTGGCTTTGAAGGAGTGCCTCTGCGGATAAAAGTAAAGAAAAAAGAATGAGCAGGACAAGATGAACGAGGTTCATTTTGCATATTTCTAAGAACCCCAGGTATATAGGTAGTGGCCTTTATTATTGTTATGTAACTCAGTCTATCAATTCTCTATCAGGTAGCTAATGGCTTCCTTCCGGGTCAACTCGAAAGCAAGTGCACGGCTCAGCCTTTGCCCTT
>CAZXDQ010000008.1:0-15523 GCA_964639405.1 uncultured Syntrophomonadaceae bacterium
CCTAACATTACGAAAGCTCACTCCCTGGACTAATATCTCCGTCTACGGTAGCCAAAACCAGCCCACCAGATGCTTCAGACGCGGCCAACAGCATGCCTTCGGAACGCTCCCCTTTTATCTTGGTAGGCTTCAAATTGGTAACCACCAACACCAGTCTCCCTTCTAATTCTTGGGGTGAGTACTGCTGAGCAATTCCCGCCACTAACTGCCTGGGAGTTTCCTCTCCCACCTCAACCTGGAGTTTGAGAAGTTTATCAGCCCCAGCCACTGGCTCTACTGCCTTCACCTTGCCTACTTGGAGGCGAACTTTTTTGAGATCTTCCAGGGTGATCAGTCCTTCCGAGGGTTCGGAAGCCTGCTTAGAAGAAGAATCCCCTGTGCTCCAGGCGATTTCCGTGTTCAAGTTCAAGCGGGGATAAAGATCTTCCTCCCGTTTGGTCTTAATACCAGCAGGGAGCTGGCCCCAGGAATTTAAGCTTTCCCAGGTTTGTAAATGGGGGTATTCTTCAATGCCCAACTGGCGCCAAATCTTCTGGGAAAGGTGTACTGTATAAGGTTGCAGTAGAACACTCACTAGGCGAATACCTTCAAAGAGATAGTAGATTACCGTTTTGAGTCTGCCACGTTGAGCCTCTTGCCTGGCCAACTCCCAAGGGGCATTGTCCTCGATGTACTTATTGCAGACGTTAATCAACTCCCACAGCTCTGCCAGGGCATGGTTTACCTGCAGTTGATCCATATGTTCTTCCATGCGGGAAGGAGTTTCCAGAGCCCTTTGTTTAAGCTCCTGGTCCCTATCGGTTACTTCCCCCTCGGGTTCTGGAACTACCCCTTGCAAATAACGTTCCGCCATGGTTAGGGTACGGCTCAATAAGTTGCCCAGGTCATTAGCCAAATCGGAGTTGATACGTTTCACCAACGCTTCAATATTAAAATTGCCATCCGCGCCAAAGGGTATCTCCCGCAAGAGAAAATAGCGTATGGCATCGGAGCCATAACGATCTGCCAACACTTTGGGATCTACCACGTTACCTTTGGATTTGGACATCTTACCTTCATCAAACATCAGCCAACCGTGTCCAAACACCGTCTTGGGGAGAGGAACACCTAAGGCCATGAGAAATATGGGCCAGTAAATGCTGTGAAAACGTACTATTTCTTTGGCCATTAAGTGTACATCAGCAGGCCAAAACTTCTCGAATTTTTCCTGGTCCTCAGTGAGAAACCCTAAAGCAGTAATATAATTGCTCAGAGCATCCAGCCAAACATAAATCACGTGCTCGGAATCAAAGGGAACTCTTATTCCCCAATCGAAAGTCGTTCGGGATACGCACAGATCTTCCAAGCCGGGATCCAGGAAGTTTTTTATCATTTCATTTTTGCGAGAAGGGGGTTGAATAAACTCGGGATTCTCTTCTAAATGTTGACGCAGCCTATCGGCGTACTTGGACATACGGAAAAAATAACTTTCTTCCGCTACCATCTCTACCGGACGCCCACAGTCCGGACAACAGCCATCCTGAAGCTGCCTTTCCAACCAAAATGATTCACAAGGAGTGCAGTACCAGCCTTCATACTTTCCCTTATAAATATCCCCCTGTTGGTAGAACTGGGTAAAGATTTTCTGCACTACGGTACGATGGCGTTCTTCAGTAGTACGGATAAAATCGCTGTACTGGATATCCAATACATCCCATAAGTCCTTGATCCATTCCACTATTTCATCCACGTACTCTTGGGGGGGCTTCCCGGCAGCTTCTGCCTGCCTCTGAATCTTCTGGCCATGCTCGTCGGTGCCGGTTAAAAACCATACATCGTGACCAGAAAGCCTTTTGAAACGAGCAATCGCATCAGCAGCCACAGTAGTGTAAGAGTGGCCTATGTGCAGTTTGTCACTAGGATAGTAAATAGGGGTAGTAATATAAAAGGTGTTTTTCCCCAACTCTAAATTCCCTCCCGCAAAATTAAGATACTTTACCTTGTTAATGGGAAAATTATATCAAATGGATCAAGGAAGTCAAGGCTGAGAAAAAGCAGGGGAGAAAAAGTAGTTGGCAAGTTATAAAGGAATAAGGAAATATTTGATGAAAAATAATGGCTTCTCTATGCAGGAAAAGGAAAATGCAAAGAATTGCTTACTTTTTTGCCAAAAAAAAGCTTGATTTTCTTGGGAATTACTGGTATACTAATGATAAGATGTCGAAAACTGTAGAAAAAGGAGGAAGAGTCGTGAAGTCCACCGGGATTGTACGCAAGGTCGACGAACTGGGAAGAGTGGTAATTCCTATTGAGCTGCGCCGCACTTTGGGTATTGAAGTAAAAGACGCCCTTGAGATTTACGTTGACGGAGAAAAAATAATCTTGAAAAAATACGAGCCCGCCTGCATCTTTTGCGGAAATGCAGACGACGTAAAACTCTATATGGGAAGAAATATTTGTCGTGAATGTATAGAAAAAATGGCCGCTGAATAATCACTATCTTTAGGAGTTTTTTAACTCTACTGCCAATTGATAAACTCTTTTACGGTCTACTCCCCTTATCAAGGAGACTGTCTTGGCAGCCTGGGAAGTAGGAATACCAGCTGCCATCAGTTTCCTTAGGTCCTCTTTGAGGAGGAGTTCAAAATCTTCAGCCTCCCCATGATCAGACTGGGGAGATTTTTCTTGGCACTCTTCTGGTTGTAATTGTTCCCGAGGAGCCAAGACTATTACATACTCACCCCGGGGTGTGGTTTCTCGCAACCAAGCTTCCAACTCCTGTACCGAACCCCTCCAAACCTCTTCGTGCTTCTTGGTCAATTCTTTCATCACCGCTCCACTTCGGTCTCCCAAATATTTTTTTAGCTCCTTAAAAGTTTCCTGTAAGCGATGGGGACTCTCAAATAAAACTACTGTCCAGGGGGTGCGGGCTATCTGCACAATTTCCGTTACCCTCTTCTGGGGCGAACTACTTAAGAAGCCCCAAAACAAAAAGCGGTTGGCGGGAAATCCGGAAAGGCTAAGGGCAGCAGTTACTGCGGATGCCCCCGGAATCACTTCCACCCGATATCCTTTCTCCACTGCTATTTTCACCAGCTCACTGCCAGGATCCGATACCCCGGGCATACCTGCATCCGCCAACAGCGCCACTTGGTTGCCCTTTTCCAAGTATTTAACTATTTCTTCCATTCTTTCCGGGGAGCTATGTCGGTGCAAACTGACCAGCTTGGGAGGGGAAACATGAAAGTGGTTAAAGAGCTTTAAGCTCCTTCTGGTATCTTCGCAAACCACCACCTGAGCGTTTTCCATGCATCCCAAAACCCGCTGGGATATGTCCTGCAGATTTCCCAACGGGGTGCCACAGACCCACAAAACTCCGCTCCCGTTCATTTCCTGGTATTTCTCCTGGGAAGGAAAAATACGATTACTATTTCGGTTATTTTTTCCATTCACTTTATTCATCTTCCTCTAAAATGGGATCTACTTCTTCTAAAGGAAACTCTTTCACTCTGGTGCTGTCCTGCAATTCTACTTGAGCTGCGTTCTTTACTACGTTAATATTAACCACTTTCCCTTCGCCATCCGGAGTAACTACTCGGTCGCCTGTATCGGGGCAAACTTCCAGGGCTTCTTCATAGGTATCTACTTCGTATCGCAAGCAGCACATAAGTCTCCCGCATACCCCAGATATTTTCGTAGGGTTCAGAGAAAGATTTTGGCTCTTGGCCATCCGGATAGAAACCGAGTCAAATTCCTTCATAAAAGTGGCACAGCAGAGGGGTCTACCGCAGGGACCAATCCCCCCTATCAGTTTGGCTTCATCCCGCACTCCTATTTGTCGCAACTCTATCCTGGTCTTAAAAATCCCTGCCAGGTCTTTAACCAGCTCCCTAAAATCTACCCTTCCTTCGGCAGTGAAGTAAAAGATAATTTTGCTCCGATCAAAGGTATACTCTGCACCCACCAGTTTCATGTCTAACCCGTGGGCTTGGATTCTCTCTAAACAAATCTGGTGAGCCTGGGATTCCAGTTCTTTATTTTCCTCTAACTGTCTGAGGTCTTCTTCCGTGGCCCTCCTTTGAACTTTTTTAAGGGGCGCTACAATTTCTCCTTCTCCCACCTGGCGAGTTTCCAAAGCTACCTCACCAATTTCCGCTCCCCGGGCAGTTTCAACCATTACTTTTTCTCCCGCCCTATATTCTTCCTCCGCCTGGAAGTAGTATATTTTGCAAGCAGTCTTGAACCTTACGCCTATCACTTTATACATCTATCATCATCCTCCTTTTGAGGCTTAAAAACATTGCTTCTAAAGCAAGCTGCACGCTGGCATTGGTAGTAGAGATTACTTTTTGGGTTTCCTCAATCAACTCCATAGACTGTTTCCAATAGAGGGTAGAAACCCCACCCGTTTCTTTTTTTCCCTGACCGGCAAAAAAATCGGTAAGGGTTTCCTCTTCCAATCCGTAGGAAGAAAGCAGGCCGTCCCGATATATCATCACCAGCATCTCCAGCAGAGAAGCCAAATCTTCCCTTGAAGACCATTCCTGAGCTTCCTGCAGCAACTCTGCTTCCAGAGCTTCTCCCCGGAATAATCTGCCCACCAGGTCTCCTGCTTGATTATACCTCGATTCCCAGCGGTCGTCGGTAAGTACTTCCCGAGCCCTGCCCGGCAGCCCCTGGCTGATTCGAGCGGCAAATTCTATTTTTTCTGCAGATACCTCAGGAAATTGGAATTGGAGCAGTTCATTAACCTGCTTAACGGTCAGCCTCTTCAATTTTAGGTGGGCGCATCGGGAAACAATAGTAGGAAGCATGCGGGAGGGCAAAGACGAAGTCAGGATATACTTTACATCCTCTCCCGGCTCTTCCAACGATTTCAACCAAGAAGCTGCTGCTTCTCTGGTTAGGGTATGGGCTTCTTCCATTAAGCATACGCGAAAGTTTCCTTCTTGGAGACGTAAATTTAAGTTCTGGTGAACTTCCCGCACCTGTTCTATCTTGATCCAACGGCCTTCTGGCTCAATAGTAACCACCTCGGGAAAAGTTCCCCGGTTTATTCTATAACAACAGCTACACCAACCGCAGGGAGCTTGGTCTTTATTTTCGCAATTGAGGGCCTGAGCGATCAATATAGCCAGGGCACTCTTTCCGCTGCCCGGAGGCCCGGTAAGGAGAACAGCATGTCCTCCCTGTTCCCAAGAGAGCCACTCCCGCAATGCTCTTAAATTAATTTCCTGACCCTTAATTTCATTCCAGTTCATAGTTAATTCCTTTTTTATCATGATAATGGGTAGCCACGTTTAAATCAAGTCCTCTACCTGGAACCAAACCTTTTGGTGGATTTCTTCTGGTTTTCCTTGAGCAGAAACCACTTTTGTCCAGGAAGGATGCTTCAAAGCAAAGTCTAAATATTCTTCCCTTACCCGATGATAAAAATCTTCTTCTAGCTGTTCGAAGCGATCACCGCTAAAGCTGGAATTTTTGCTGCGGATTCTTGCACGGGCCAGGGAGACTTCTAAATCCAGGACCACTGTCAGGTGAGGCCATAACCCCCCCGTGGCATAGCGGTTTATTTCCAGGATCTTTTCTGGGTCGCCTCCTCTACCTGCGCCCTGATAAGCTAAGCTGGACAAGATATAACGATCGCAGACTACTGCCGTCCCTTCCAACAATGCAGGTCTAATGACTTCTTCCACCAACTGAGCTCTGGCGGCAGCGTACAAGAATACTTCTGTCCAGGGATGTATTTCTTCCCCCGGGGTCAATAAAATATTTCTAATGTCTTCCCCCACTTTCGTTCCCCCTGGCTCCCGGGTCAAAAGAACTGGCTGTTTGGTTGCTTCCAATTTTTCTGTCAACAGTTGGGCCTGGGTGCTTTTCCCTGTCCCATCGATCCCTTCTATAGCTATAAACACCCCTGATTCCATGGTCATTTCCACCTACCTGTCTACAATTGGTATCTGTCCCTGGTTCAGCCCTTGAATTCTTCCCGCCTGCACTGCTCTTTCTATCTCTTCCAAGCCTTCAGCAGTGACCTCTTCTCCGGGAAAGAGGAGGGGGATACCTGGTGGGAACAGGCTGACGGAAGATGCTGCTATTTCTCCCCGGGCCTCCCCCCAGGGAATACTCTGCCAGGCACTGCCCACTGCCTCCCGGGGCGACATCCTGGCCGGGGGTATGTGCTGGTATAAATTAGGGCTAGACGGCCACCTTTCTCTGGACGAATAGTCCCGGGAAATTTCCTTTAAAGCTCTTCCCAAAGCTTTTACCGAAGCAAGCCTTAATCCCGGCTGGATAGTAAGTACCAGGTATCTGTCTGCCGTCATCTCCACCTCTATCCGGTATCTTTCCCTTAATAGTTCACCCACCTGATAACCGTCTAGAGAAAGTTTCTCTAGCAAAATCGTTACCCGCAGGGGATCCAATTTATAATTCTCCGGTAATTCTTGAGGAGAAAGACAGGAGAAGCCCGACAAGGATTCTACTTTTTTTCGGAGTTGATGGGCTAATTCCCAACACCGATCCCACTCTCTCCTGCTAATCTGGCGAGGAATTTCCAGAGAAGCCAGTACCGGATAGGAAGGGCTCGAGGTTTGCATCATATTCAGGTAAAACTTGAGCCTATTCCCATCCAGGTGGGAATTCCCCACATGAAGGTATCCCCCAGGAGTTAACGCACCCATGGTTTTGTGGGCGCTGTTGATCCACAGGTCGGCTCCTCCTTCCTGCGCCCCTGGAGGGAAATCGGAATGACAGCCTAGGTGCCCCCCGTGGGCTTCATCTACGATAAACCAGGCCCCCCGGGACCTAATAATATCCCGGAACTCGGAAAGAGGAGGTAAAGCGCCTTCGTAGGAAGGACTGGTTATCACCGCCGCTTGGAAATTAGCAAGCTTTTGCAGATAGGCAGGCGCCACATTCAGAGGAAGACCGTAAGCTGGAAGGGTCTCTACTGGAACAAACTGAGGATCTGCCCCGCTTAGAATCAGCCCCGCTACGGCAGAACGGTGAATGTTTCGGGGCAGTACCACCTTTTCTCCCGGAGAGCAGAGGGCACCTAAAGAAGCCGCTATTCCTCCCGTGCTGCCGTTCACCAGAAAAAAAGTGCGATAAGCGCCAAAAAAGTTTGCTGCCCGATTCTGGGCTTCTCTAATAGGTCCCTCCGGTTGACCCAGGTTATCCAACCCGGAGAGCTCCGTTAATTCATACCGATAGCAGCGCTTAGTTTTTTTCCAGCCCGGCTGGGCTCCAGCCGGAAGGTGAAAGCGGTGACGAATGCGGCGGACATGGCTTTCCAGCGCCCGCAGTAATGGAAATTTGCTTTGCTCCAAACTCCCCTGACTCCTTTAAATTTTAGTAACTACTGAGCCAAGCAAACTACTGAGTCAACCAAACTAAAAGCTGGTGTCGGTGTGTCTGCCTTAGAGCGAGCTTTGCAGTGAGTTTTAGAAAACTTGGCGAAGCGATGCAGTGGAGGCAGCAGCCACACCCACTATAGACTGAGTGGATACAGTTTTTATAGAAAAAAGGAAGAGCTGCGCTCTTCCCTTAACAAGCAGTATCCTGGGAAATATTAAAAACTGTAGTTAGGGGCTTCTTTGGTGATATTTATGCCATGGGGATGGCTTTCTCTCCAACCGGCACTGCTGACCTTTACAAAGCGGGTCTTGGTCTGGAGCTCTTCCAGGCTTTTAACCCCGCAGTAACCCATTCCCGATTTAATACCCCCTACCAGCTGGTAGATCATATCACCTACTGTTCCCCGGTAGGGAACCCGGCCTTCAATACCCTCAGGAACCAATTTTTGTTCATCTTCCTGGAAGTATCGATCTCTGCCGCCCTCTTTCATGGCACCCATGGATCCCATTCCCCGGTAAACTTTAAAGCTGCGCCCTTGAAATATTTCAAAATCTCCCGGGCTCTCATCGGTCCCCGCAAAGAGGCTTCCTATCATAACTATGTCCGCACCAGCTGCCAGAGCTTTAGTGATATCCCCTGAAAATTTAATGCCTCCATCAGCTATAACCGAGACTCCCGCTTCCTTTGCCGCCAAACAGGCTTCTAACACAGCGGTAATTTGTGGCATACCTATGCCAGCCACCACTCTGGTAGTACAGATAGATCCAGGACCTACTCCCACTTTAATGGCGTCGGCTCCCGCTTTGATCAAATCTCGAGCTCCTTCTCGGGTGGCGATATTGCCTCCCACCACCTGCAAGTCCGGAAACTTCTCCTTGATGGAAGAGACGGTTTGCAGCACCGGTTCCGCATGCCCATGGGCGCTGTCTACTACTACCAGGTCCACTCCCGCATCTACCAAGGCATTTACTCGCTGGTTGGTATCGGCACTTACCCCTACCGCTGCCCCAGCTAAAAGTCTGCCACTGGCATCTTTGGCAGAGCGGGGAAACTGAATGCCCTTCTCAATATCTTTGATGGTAATTAAACCCTTCAAGGTAAAATCCTCGTCCACAATAGGAAGTTTTTCTACTTTATAATTCCTTAAAATTTCCTGGGCTTCGCCGAGGGTGGTGCCTTCGGGAGCAGTGACCAGAGCTTCTCGGGTCATTACATCTTCTATCACCTTGTTGTAATTATCTTCAAACCGCAGATCCCGGGTGGTTATAATCCCCACTAATTTTCCCTGGTGGGTAATGGGCACTCCAGATATCCTATAGCGCTCCATCAAGGCAGCAGCGTCGTTAACGGTGTGTTTGGGAGATAGGTAAAAAGGGTTAGATATTACGCCGTGCTCCGATCGCTTGACTTTGTCTACTTCGTCGGCCTGTTCTTGAATTCCCATATTGCGGTGAACTACCCCTATTCCCCCTTCTCGGGCTATCCCGATTGCCATCCGGGCTTCTGTCACTGTATCCATTCCGGCGCTCATAATAGGAATATTCAGGCGCAGGGAAGGAGTTAAATTAGTAGTTACCTCAATCTCCCGGGGAGTTATTTTAGATTTGGCGGGAATTAACAATACATCATCAAAGGTTATTCCCTCTAAGGAAAACCTTTCTGTAACCATTGGGGCTTCCTCCTCGCTTTTCGCAGTTTTGCCCTGCTATAGCCTTCTATCGCCGACTATATTTAAAACATCATAACAAACCAGAACAAGGGTGTCAACGACACTCGGCACCCGGTCCAGGAGTGAAGAAGTGAGCGTCAACGAACCGGTACCTGATACTTGGCCAAAGACTCACCTTTTGCTAACCTTATATTATAGATAACTGAACTGCCCAAGTTTACTCCTTTGCGCCTCTAATAAGCCCCTTAGCCTCCGACTTTGGTGCTGGATCTTTTTTCCTTCTGGGTGCTCCCATCTCCTTGCAAGGAGCACATTTACAAGTTTTTTGCCTTTATGTTATTATTTTAACATATTGAAGTAAACATGGAACCGTCTATTTAGGGTCTAAGATCGCCTGATCAAGGCACAAGGAAGCGAGGGATTATTATGGATAAAGCTAAGGGCTACTTGAACATTGAAGTCACTCACCAACAAGCAGCGGCTCAGCTAGCCGAAAAAAACCCCGAGGAAGCAGCAGAAAAAAGCGCTACCAGTTACCATCCTCAAAATAATTGTTTCCACCTTTATTTTTTAAAAAACCAGTATTGGGTTTATTTGCCATCCGGCAAAATAGTGGATGAACAAGGAAAGGAAGGTTCCCTCTACTTGGCTACTATATTCTTGCATTATCTCTCCACCGCCGATGGCACTCCCCTGGCCGGGCGCTGGATAACCTTTAAAGAACTGAGCGGAGGTGAAATTTATCAGCAACCCTTTTACAAAAGGGCTCAGCTTCCTTTTATAAAAGTCTTCGGCCATGATCCGGAGAAATTCGTAGAAGCGGCTGCGTCTCTGGGTGGCTTTAAAATGGACCTGGGAGATTACTGCATGGTAATCCCGGTGCTTCCCCGGGTTCCTATAGCCTTTGTCCTAGCTCCCGGGGATGATGAAATTGAGCCTTCCTGCTCCATCCTTTTTGATGCCCACGCTAATTGTTATTTGCCCACTGAAGACTATGCCCATTTGCCTGCCATGATACTAGGGGCTATGCGCAAATAATAATTGGAATTCACCCATCCACGGGGAAATTCTTGCCTCTGCCTATTCAAAATCCACCACCTCGGATAGCGGGCGGCGAGGTGGTGGTGCAGGTATCTTTTGAGGATATCCCATAGGAATCAGAGCCAGAGGGCGATAAGAAGGAGACAGTTCCAGCTCCCGGGATACTCTCTCTTCGCTGAAAGCTCCCACCCAGCAGCTGTATATACCATGGGAAACAGCCATTAGCAGCATGTTTTGGATGGCTGCCGCTGTATCCTGAATGCTGTAAAGTTCCACTCCCCGCACGCCGTAGCTTCGGGAGGCCAGATCCAGGTCAGCCAGCACCACTACCGTTAAAGGGGCCTGGGCAACCCACGATTGGTTGAGAGCTGCCCCTGCCAGCTTTTGCTTGCGAGAGGGATCTTGGATCACCATAAACCTCCAAGGCTGTACATTGCCCGCGCTGGGAGCCTGCAGAGCAGCTTCCAGAATTTCTTTTACCACCGCTTTTTCAATAGGATCGGGCTTAAAAGACCTAACGCTGCGGCGATGCTTTAAAGCTTCCCTCAGCTCCACGTTCTATCCCCCTTTCTTCCCCCAGGTTTCTAAGCTCGGTTAATTCCAAGTTTTCGAACCTTCTATATGGCTAAAGAAGGGATTACCACAGTTTTTCCAGTGGGACGTAAGGTAAATCTTGGGCTTCTGCCACCGCATGGTTGGTTATCTCTCCCCGAAAGACGTTGACGCCTTTTGCCAGGGTAGGATCTTCTTTAAAAGCATTCACCCCTTTATTGGCTAAGGCCTGGGCATAAGGCAAGGTGGCGTTGGTAAGGCTAATAGTAGCAGTCCGGGGAACCGCCCCTGGCATATTGGGAACAGCATAGTGGATTACCCCGTGTTTTTTATAAGTAGGCTGGGCATGGGTAGTTTCCTGGTCGATGGTTTCCACTGCTCCACCTTGGTCTATAGCTACGTCTAAAATCACCGAACCTTTCTTCATGTTGCTCACCATTTCTTCCGATATCAAACTAGGTGCCCGAGCGCCCGGCACTAATACCGCAGATATCAGTAAGTCCGCATATTGCACTACCTTGGAAAGGTTAAAATTATTGGAGATAAAAGTTATAATCCCTCCGCCAAAAAGATCGGATAGTTCCCGCAAACGCTGGGGACTTCGTCCTACTACGGTTACCTGGGCACCCATTCCTAAGGCCACCCGGGCGGCATTTTTTCCCACTACTCCTCCTCCAATAATCACAATATCGGCAGCCGGAACCCCGGGAACTCCTCCTATAAGTATACCCCGCCCTCCATGAATCTTCTCCATGAAGCGGGCTCCGGTCTGAATGGCCATTTTTCCCGCTATTTCACTCATGGGGGTCAATAGAGGCAAATATCCTTCCGCATCTACAGTCTCGTAGCCAACCGCGGTAACCTTTTTCTCCCTGAGCACTTCTCCCAGTTCCTTTAAGGGAGCCAGGTGCAAAAAGGTAAAAATTATCTGTTCTTCCCTTAGCAGCGGATACTCTGGGGGTAGAGGCTCCTTCACCTTTAGGATCAAGTCCGCCTGGGAAAACACTTCTTCCGGAGATTCTACAATTTCTGCCCCGGCAGCCTGATATTCTTCGTCGCTAAAACCGCTGGCCCAGCCCGCGCTTTGCTGTACCAGCAAACGATGGCCTTCGGAGCACAACATTTCCACACCAGCAGGAATAGCCGCTACTCTCCCCTCGTCGGGCTTGATTTCTTTAGGAATTCCTACGATCATTGCCAGCACTCCTTCTTGAAAAAATATGTGGCTGCTTCCGCAATGGATTCTCCGGTAGCAAGCCAAAAAATTTTATTGGGTTGAAGATCAATCTATTTCTCTTCTTCCTTCCAGAGCACGTCCCAGGGTCATTTCATCAGCGTATTCCAAATCCCCTCCCACGGGCAAACCGAAACCAATGCGCGTTACTTTTACCCCCAGCGGTTTAATTTGACGAGATAAATAAGCTGCGGTAGCGTCTCCCTCCACGTTGGGGTTAGTAGCGATAATTACCTCGCTTACCTGGTGTTGTTTAATACGCTCCAGCAAAGCCGACAGATTTAATTCTTCGGGCCCTATCCCCTCTACCGGAGATAGGGCTCCGTGGAGCACATGATATTGCCCGCGAAATTGACCCGTTTTTTCCATAATGATTACATCCCGGGGGTGCTGCACTACACAAATAGGTTGAGAATCCCTTTGAGGATCCCCGCATATAGAACAGATTTCCTTGTCGGTAAAAGCGTAACAGCGGGAACAATAGCGTAGGGTTCTTTTAGCGGTCTTCATGGTTTCTGCCATTTCCTCTACTTCCCGCTCTGATAAAGAAATCAAATAAAAAGCCAGCCGTTGGGCTGTTTTGGGGCCCACACCGGGAAATCGATTCAGTACTTCTATTAAATTTTGCAGTGACCGGGGATATTCCATGTTAATCTTAACCTTTTACCTGCTTTGCAGGGAGTGTTTTAAATTACCAGCTAGGTGGTTAAGGCTTTATTAAAATAATCCCGGAGGCAAATCCATACCTCCTGTTATTTTCTGCATTTCTTCGTTAGTCATTTCGTCAACTTTTTTCATTACTTCGTTAACAGCTGCTATCACCATGTCTTCTAACATCTCCGTATCCTCAGCATCTTCTAACAGATCCGAAGAAATATTAAGGGAAACCAGTTCCTTTTTACCGTTAGCCACCGCCTTTACTGCGCCTCCTCCACTGGAAGCTTCCACTTCCCTTTCGGCCAGCTCTTGCTGCAGGTTGGCTATTTGCTGCTGCATTTTTTGCATTTGCTTCATCATTTTATTCCATCCGCCCGACATCTTATCCATTCCTCCTTTTACTCATCCGTTTTTATTAATTTCCCCCTAAAAAGCTCCTGGGCTTCCTCTGCCAGTCCCCTGGTGGTTTCCTTGGCTTTCTCAGGTCCCTCGGAAGCAGAAGAGCTTTTTGCTCCCTCCATCTTATGGGATAAGCTCCCCTCCTCCGATCCTGATTCATCCGGTAAAGGGGACCATCCTGCCTCCTCCACCTCTTCTTCGGTTTCCCGGTCTACCCCTGCTGTCCAGGAGGCAGATTCAGGAGAAACCTCTGCAGCCGAGTTGGAGTTATCGGAGGCTTCACTGCTAAAAAAGGCTGAGGTTTCCCCTTCTTCTGGAGTTCCCCTGTTTTTCTGGATTTCCTCTTCCGCCTGTAGTTGGGTCTTTATTTTCAATCCCCTGCCGTAAACCTGGCTGAGGACTTCTTCTAAAGATTCTTTTTTCTTTCTCTCCACCACCTTATCCCGATGAAAAGCCCGACTGGAAGGAAACGCCAGGGTTAATATACCTTTTTCCAGCTTGACTGGATAAGTATGTTCTAAATAAGCTGGAAGCAAAGGCTTTTCTTGATACAATTTATCCATAGTTTTCTTCCATAGACTTTCCAAAGAAAAGCTTGTTTCTTCCTGGCCTTTTTCTTTAACTTCGGCGGTGGCTGCCAGCTCTCTGCCTTCCTTAGGTAAACTAGAAGCTGGATCTGCCCGGTCTTCCTCACCCGGATCTTCTACGGTCCTTTCTGTTTCTTCTGTCTTTTCCTCCTCCGAAGCAACCGAAGCGCTGGCTTCGGAAGCAGAAAGGTCTGCCTCTTTCCCGGAAGGTGCCGCTGCTTTCCCCTCATTAGAGGTTGCGAGGGGGGGTATCCTCTCCTCCCCACCTGCGGTGCTCTGATTCTTCTCTTTTTCTTTGCTGCTTGCCTTTTCCAGGAAAGATAACTTCTCGTCCAAGGCCTCTATCCGTTCCCACAAGCCTTCGCCAGTTACAATTTGCGCCTGCCGTAGAGCTTTAATTTGATTGATAAAAGCTATTTCCAGATAAAAATGGGGATTCTGGTAATACTTTAATTCATTGGATAGCTGATGCAGTTGAGAGATTATTTCCATCAATCCGTGATAAGAAAAAAAGTCTCTATAACGAGCCACCAAGTCCCCGTACATTTCTTCGCTGCTTCCTAGGTTGTCCTTTTCCTGGAGGTTATCCCTTTCCTGGTGGGCGGTTCGAGCTATCAAAAGCTGGGTAAACAGATATAGCTGCTCTTTTACAAAGAGGTGAAGATCTTTCCCGCCGTAGGTAACTTCCCTAATAGCCTGGATGCCTGCCGATACGTCCTCCTGGGCCAGGGCTTGCAACAACTGTTCCAGGGTTTCTTCCGGAGCCAAGCCGGTCAGGTCGTACACATGCTCCAGGGTGATTTCCCCGCGGGAATATACATAACACTGTTCCAACAATCCCAAAGCATCCCTCAAGGCCCCTTCCGCCAAGCGGGCAATTACCGGCAAAGCCTCTGGTTGGCAACTCCAACCTTCCTCCTGGAGCACAGCTTCCATTCTTGCTACCATCTCTTTTTCCAAAAGCAGGCGAAAATCGAACCGCTGGCAACGAGATATTACCGTAGGCGGTAGCTTGGAAGGCTCAGTAGTAGCCAATATAAAAACCACCTGGGATGGTGGTTCTTCCAAAGTCTTTAGCAGGGCATTAAAAGCTTCATTGGTAAGCATATGGGCTTCATCAATTATGTAAACACTGTGGCGGCCTTCCGAAGTAGCATAACGAGATTTTTCTCTTAACTCCCTTACTTCTTCAATGCCCCGATGAGAAGCAGCATCCAGTTCCATTACGTCTAAAAAAGTGCCCTGGGATATCCTTACACATGGAGAACAGACTCCGCAAGGTTCCCCGGCAGGATAGTGGTGGCAGTTTAAGGCTTTAGCCATAATTTTAGCTGCCGTGGTTTTGCCCGTCCCCCGGGGTCCGCAAAACAGATAAGCGTGGGAAATGTTTTCTCGGGATAAAGCGTGGCTTAAAGTACGGGTGATGTGGTCCTGGCCAGTAACTTCTTTAAACTGCTGGGGTCTCCAACGCCGGTACAAGCTTCTATAAGCCATGAAATAGAGCGCGCCTCCGTAGTTTATACTCGTTATGGATATTATTCTATCAAGGAGAAGAAAATAAAGCAATGGTACAAAAAATTAGGCCGTGTACCCACCGTTGACTCCGATCCCCAGGCGTTATCCAGGCAGTTAGCTCGGGTCCGGCGCCCCCGTGGCACCCGCTAATACTCACTTACCGCTGCTTCCTTCCGGACCTGACGGGGTTCATGAGTTAGCGCCGCACGGGACCAGACCGTCGTCACCACTTACCTGGAGCAGGCCCTGAAGACCAAGAGCCGCGGGTGGGAATTCGACCCCGCTGTAGCGGATTGCGGGTACAGGGCACCGCTACCTCCCCGTCTAACACGACCTAAGACTAAAATGGCGGAGAGAGAGGGATTCGAACCCTCGAGGCGGGGATAACCGCCTACTCGCTTTCCAGGCGAGCGCCTTCGTCCACTCGGCCATCTCTCCGCAGCCTCTGCATCACCTTGCCCGCATAAGTTGCTTAGGCAAGCATTTATCTTTTCCTTCCCTTTAGAATGATTAACCTTAAAGGGGCAGGCT